>JBNJHJ010000007.1:0-19875 GCA_051748365.1 Campylobacterota bacterium | reverse complement strand
CTAACTTTGAGGGAAGATCACGCAGATTTGTAGGGCCTAAAAACGGCATCACGATATGGGGTCCTGGACCCACGCCGTAGTGCCCTAGCGTCTGCCCAAAATCCTCATCATACACTTTTAGCCCCTGTGCACTTGCTGCATCAAACAATCCACCCACTCCAAAGGTGGTATTAAACAAAAATCTCCCCACCTCTATCGTCGCACCTTCAAACTTTCCCTGCAAAATATTATTTGCAAAGCGAATTGGAAACATCAGGTTATGAAAAAAGTCACTAAATCGATCGCGCAACTGCTTTGGAGCAACGGTTTTATATCCCTTTGTCACGGGATTGAGCAGATAGACGTAAAACTTATCATTAAAGCCTGTCATCACTCTATTATACCCTTGAAAAGGATCATAAACCTCTTGATCCAACTCCTTTTCAAACTCCCCGATCATTTCGTGATCAAAATCCTCATATGCACCAAAATCGTCTTCAAACTCTCCCTCTTGGGCAAAAGCCACAGTCAACAAAAGAGTGAAAAACAAAAAAGCAATCTTTTTCATAAAGCTCCAAACAGTTTTCAGCAATTATACAAAAACTTTGTAAATATCTACTTTTTACTCTCTAGATACTCTTCATAGTTTCCGCTAAAGTCTATGATTGAACCGTCTTTTTGTATATCGATGATTCTATTGGCAAAAGCATCGATCAACTCTCTATCGTGTGACACACAGATGACGTTGCTTTCATAGTTATACAGCGCTTCGCCAAGAGCGATAATAGCCTCAAGGTCTAAGTGGTTATCGGGTTCATCAAGCACTAAAAAGTTCGCACTTTGCATCATCATCTTCGATAGCATTACCCGATGTTTTTCTCCACCGCTGATATCTTGCACGCTTTTTTCCTGCTCCTCGCCACTAAAAAGCATCCGACCCAAACATTTACGGATCTCATCGATATGCCACTTTGCGTCCACGTTTTGCAGCCAATCATATAGCTTCATATCCCCGCTGACAACATCGGTAGTATTTTGCGGAAAATAGCTAGGCGTTACGGTTTGCCCCCACTTGATAGCACCACTTTGGGGCTCTAGATTCCCCATCAAAAGCTCAAGCAGCGTTGTTTTACCAACCCCGTTGGTACCGATTATTGCGATCTTGTCGCCTGCGTTTATCTTCAGATCAAGATCTTTGATCACCGCTTGCTCTTCATAAGCAAAGGATACACCCTCTACATCAAGTACTTCACTACCGATCTCTCGATTTGGCTTAAAAACGATACTCGGATCACGCCTACTTGATAGTTGGATCTCCCCTACATCAAGCTTTTCAAGCTGCTTTTGGCGGCTGGTTGCTTGCTTGGCTTTACTGGCATTAGCGCTAAAGCGCGCGATAAACTTTTCAAGCTCCTTTTTCTGCCCCATCGCTTTGGAGTGATCGGCTTCTTGCTGCTTTTGAATCAAAGTTGCAGCGATATACCAATCATCATAATTACCCGTAAACTCCCGTACGTTTTTAAAATCAAGATCAAGTATATGCGTCACGACATTATTAAGAAAGTGTCTATCGTGAGAGATCACTACAAGCGTTCCCTCATGGCGCTTAAGCTCCTCTTCTAGCCACGCGATCGTTGCCATATCAAGGTTGTTGGTAGGCTCATCAAGTAGCAACACATCAGGCTTTGGGAAAAGCACTTGCGCAAGCAGTACTTTAAACTTATCGCCTCCTGTGAGCGTACTCATCAGATCATTTTGCTGCGCAATAGGAAAGCCAAGCGCATTTAAAAGCTTTTCGATTTTGACTTCAGCCTCATAGGTAGGATCCTCTTCCGCGCAAATCATTTCAAGTTCTGCTAATCTATTATTAACTGCATCACTTTCAAAATCCCCCTCTTCATACAGTCTTTGTTTTTCACTGTACGCATCAAAAAAACGCTTATTTCCCATCATTACAGCTTCTAAAAGGGTTTTATCTTCATACGCATACTGGTTTTGCCCAAGCACTCCTAGCTTGACTCCCGGTTGCAGCTGCACCTCTCCGTCGGTTGGTTCTATCTCTCCTGAGAGAATTTTTAGCAGTGTACTTTTCCCTGCACCGTTTGCTCCGATAAGCCCATATCTTTTGCCCACATCTAGACTTAGATTGATCTTGTCAAATAGTACCCTTTTACCGTACCGCTGTGTTAAATTTACTGTTGATAAAATGCTGTCTCCTTTAAAATTAGATTCTTACAAAAAACTCAAACGAATCTCTATCAAAAAGAAAGCTATAACTTTTCTTTTGATTTTTTGTAAAAAACTCTTTTACCTCTTGCGTGTCTTGCACCGCATAGGTATCTATCTCTAATAACCGATCGCCCCTTCGCAAACCTTTTTGATAGGCAAGCGAATCGTTGGCAATCTCTATGATTTGTAACTGTTCATCAAAACGTATGCCAAACTGTTCTAAAAACGAATCACTCACAAAACCGCCGCCGTAGCGCTTATGTACCCTCAGCGCAAACTCTTTTGTATCTCCCTGACGCAAAACACGTAACTGCATACGCTCTTTTGGGGTTGCCAAGAGGATAGCATCTTCAAGTGCACAGATATCTGCATACCCCAACACTCTGTCTCCGACTTTGAGTTGTGATGTGTAGTAGGGATTAATGTATGTAACCTCCATCTTTTTGTTAAACCGCAAGCCCAAATCTCCGTAGAGATCACTCTTTCTTTGAATAAAATCTTTTAAATATTTTGCGTCGATAACGGCTAACTTACTATTTGCAACTCCCATAACATCACAACATATCCCCGTAACGATAGAAAGAGGTTTTAAGGGCTTATCCACTTGCCCAAAATAGCGCAATGCACATCCTCTTTCAATCTTTACGGTATTTAAATGCTGCGTATGGGTATACAAGCCGCCCTCTTGTTCTATGTAAGGGTATTTAAGCGTTATCTTTTCACTTCCTTTAACTCCGCTTACAAGATAGATATGAAAAAACTTATTGTATATTGCACCTTGCGTCGGTGCAGCTGCAATAGCCATTTCACTACCGACATGCAGCTGTTTTACACCTTCATGCAAAAGTGTTGCATCTTTGAATTTTTGCGCACAATGATCACAATCTGTTGCAAAAAGATTTAAACCAAAAAGAAGTGCAACAACAAATTTTCGCATCTAACTCTCCAAAATTGATTGTACTTCTGTTTGTTCCCCCTCTTTATCGACGCTGATGTTGATTTTGGCTTTTTGTTCATACAGATCTTGCCTATTTTGAAATAACTCTTTTGTTTTTTTATACGATTTAAACAGTGGTCGTTTTTTAAGTTTTTTTGAAGCGTTTTTAGCCTGTGTGACACGCTTATATATCCAATCAAAATCTGCCTTGAGATACACAACTTGACCGATCTCATTAAGATTATCTACCTGATAGAACCCGCCTCCTGTTGAGATGACGCTATCTTTTACACTATTTTGAAGCCAAAAAGCGCATTTTTGTTCTAATGCTCGAAAATACGCTTCCCCCTCGTTTTCAAATATCGCTTTTATCTTTTGATTTTCCAAACTCTCAATCAGATCATCCGTATCAAGTCCAAAACGCTCGCTTTGCTTGACCAACTGCCTTGCGATACTCCCTTTTCCTACTCCCATAAAACCTATGAGAACGATATTATTATTTTTCAAAGGTACTCTTTATACTAAGTGGTATCGGTTGATAATCTTTTTCACACGTCGCTTGAGATTGCGAAGCGCTTCGGTAGAATCCTCTCCCTCTTCGATCAAACTCTCATAATTATCAAACTGAATCTTTGCAACCCAGCCGATCTTGTCATGGTATTTTAACCCTACAAAACGCACCTCTCCAAAATGCTCTTTTGCCATATCATATATTGTCACTATTCTTTCGGTATTTGTTTTTTTTGCCATCATATATCCTTTAAAATTATTCTGTAAAAACCGCTTATTATATCAAAATATCAAATTATCATCAAAGCTATCTTTTTTCGTAGGTATTTTTGAAGTGTCGGTAAAAAGATACTCTTTTCCCTCAAAAACACCTTTGTATACCCCTTGAGGCTGCGTAAACTTACGATCGGTTTGCGGGTGGCTCTGTAAGTAGTTTTGAAAAAAGTATTTAAACGCAGGACCGGCCGTTCTACCGCCCGTTTCATCTTTTCCAATAGGTGTATTATCATCTCTACCATACCATACCACCACCTGTAAGTTTGGAGAAAATCCACAAAACCATGTATCGATATTATCATTTGTGGTTCCTGTTTTTCCCGCTAACTCAATGTTATTGACCTTCACACCGCGACCTGTTCCGCTGTTGACTGCTTCTTTTAATAGATCAACCATCAAAAAGGCTTGATCGGTTGTGGTGTACTGCTTGCGTCTTTCTTCACTGACTTTGATCAGCTTATCATTTTTATACACCTTTGTCACTAGATTTGGCTCAATAATCTCACCGTAATTAGTAAAGGCTGAATAAAACTTTGCCATCTGCAAAGGTGAGGTACTTAAATTTCCTAGTGCTATAGAGAGATTTTGCGGCAACTGTACATCAAGTGGTGCTAACTGTCTTGAAATATTTTTAAAGCCCACACTTTGCACGAGATTGATAGTTGCTAAGTTGCGCGAGTGGATCAAAGCATCTTTTAAACTCATCACTCCGCCAAAACTACTGCCGTAATTTTTAGGCCTCCACTTCTTTTGCTCCTCCTCATCGCCACTTTTATCCTCATCAAAATCATATGTTCTAGCAATATCGTACAGCTGCGTTGCTTGGGAGTAGCCTAGATCAAGTGCTGCTTGATAGATAAAGGGCTTGAAGCTTGATCCGGGCTGCCTCATTGCCTGTGTGGCTCGGTTAAATTTACTTTTTTCATAGTCTACCCCTCCCACAAGTGCTAAGATAGCATCGCTTCCTTTTTGTGTCACGACCATTGCACCATTGAGGTTAGAACCGTTTATATCTCTGCTTAAAATCTTTTCATACCCGTATCGTAAAGCTTGCGTTGCCAACTCTTGCACTTGCAGATCGATGCTAGTATGAATCTCATAACCGCCTGTTTTTATATCTTCGATCTTTTCTTGACGCAAAACTTCATCGACTATATAGGGTGCTTTATTTTGTGATAATGTTTGGTCATACACTTGTGGGGACTCCTGAATAGCACGAAGATACACCTGCTCATCGATCCAGCCAAGGTCGCGCATCCGCGTAATGACGCTGTTAGCTCTTTTTAAACTCTCCTCATAGCGCTTTGTCGGATCATAGTAACTCGGTGCACGCGGTAACCCCACTAGCATTGCACTTTCTTTTAAGCTCAACCCATCAAGCTCTTTTTTAAAATATCCCTTTGCAGCAGTTTTTATCCCGTAGTAGCCATGCCCAAAATAGACTTCGTTTAAATAACGCTCCAAAATAGCATCTTTGCTCAATAGCGTCTCCAATCGCATTGCAAGCAGTGCTTCTTTTATCTTACGCATTATCTTTTTATCGCGACTGAGTACCTTTGTTTTGACAAGTTGCTGCGTTATCGTGCTAGCCCCCTCGACAAATGCTCCGGCTTTGATATCCGTGATAGCAGCACGGATGATCGCATCGACGTTTATCCCGCTATGTTCATAAAACTTCGTATCCTCAATAGCCACTAGCGCTTCTATCACATACCCCGGAATCTGCTCAATCTGTGCATATTCACGATGCTGCTTGAATATATTTGCAATCAACTCTCCGTTTTTGTCATACACCTTTGAAGTAAGGCTTGGCTCATACTCTACAACTGTTTCTACATCAAAACGGATCTCATTGTAAATATATATCAAAAAGGAAAATCCCGCTATTGTGGCTAACACACCAAGCCATACAAATAGTTTAAATATTTTTTTTATCATCTATTATCTTTATAACCTCTTGAATCTGTTGTATCTTTACGTCTGTTCTTGCAATCAATCGAATCATCGGTTTATCCACTGTCGGTTTCCTGATCGCCCCTACAATATAGCCGCTATCTTTAATCTTATTAGCAACATCGAGCAAGACTTCATTAGAGGGCATCTCATACTTTACTATGAGCGACGGGCTGTTACAAGCATTAATTCTTTTTTGAATTTTTTTTGCTAACTTCAAATGCTTTTTTTGAATATATTTAAAATTAAAATACCCCAAAGCCGTATCAAAAAGCGACGGTGCGGTAGTGTATATTATTGATTTTGCTCTATTTTCCAAGTACGATATGATCACTTTTGAAGCTAGTATATATGCTCCATAACTCCCGTACGCTTTACCCAATGTACCCATCTTGATATGATTTGACTGTATATCGATCTTGTAATAATCAAACACACCAAGCAGATTATCGCCTAAAACACCGCTACTGTGTGCTTCATCCACTATCAAAAGCGCCTCTTTTGCTTCAGCTATTGCAAATACCTCTTTATCGACAATATCACCGTCCATCGAGTATATTCCCTCAACGACAATTATAACTTTTTTTTTGGCTTTTTTCACTTTATCCCGAAGGTCTTGCATGCAGTTGTGCTTAAAAAACGTCACCGTTGATTGCACGAGTTTCGTTGCTACAATACCGCTAGCGTGATAGTGCTCATCGATAATAAACTCACACTCTTTGCGTCCTAATGCTTCAATCATCGCCATATTTGCCAAAAAACCGCTGCCGACGATCATTCCATCTTCAAATCCGTTTTTAAAACAAAGCGTGCGTTCAAACTCTTGATGAATAGGATGGTATCCGTTGACAAGTTGTGAAGCTTTGGGACTATGGTACGGAAGCGTTTCTAAAAGTTCACAAGTTTGGCGCAATGTTTTTTTCTTTGAAGCTAATCCTAAATAATCATTTGATGCTAAATCGGTATAGATTGTATTAAAGACATCACGATGCCGAAATCTTCCCGACTTTTGTAGTGCTTGCAGCGCTTTTTCATACATTGTCTACATCTTTTATAAAGGGTAACAGGTGCTCTACTTGCAATCCCATCGCCGTACTTTGTAATCCTGTAACGCTTTTGATATATTTTTTGCAAAAGCCTTCCACCATGATGCCGCCGGCTTTTCCCTGCCACATACCGCTTTGTAAGTATCTATCAAGATCAGTTTTATCAAACGGTGCTAAACAGTACCGTGTCGCAGCAATATCGGTGATAGATATTGTTTTGCTTTCATAAAATAGCGCCGTAATTATCTTTACACTTGCACCGCTTTGTAGTTGCAGCATCTTTGCAGCATCATCGATATTTTTTGGCTTGCGAAGTAGCTGCCCCCCGCAAGTCACGACGGTATCGGCAGCAAGGATGGGTATCTGTGTATCGAACTTTCTTTTACAACAGGCAAACTTACCCTTTGCAGCACTATAGACAAAGGATTTTGGGTCTTGAACCTTGATACTTTCTTCATCAAACTCACAGCTTACCTGCTTATACGCTATGGCAAAACTTTGGAGCAGTTTTGCGCGAGTGGGTGAGCTTGAACAAAGATGCAGCATTATAAATTTTGCTGGATATACTCTTGTGCGGCTTTGATAGCTTGCTCTATCTTTGAAGCATCCTTGCCTCCGGCTTGTGCAAAGTCATCTCTTCCACCACCGCCGCCGCCAAGAATCGGCGCGATCTGCTTGACCCATTGCCCCGCTTTTATCGGTGCGTTTTTTGAACCTGCAGCGATCAAGACTTTATCACCCTTTTTCATAAATAGCATCGCAGCCACACTGTCGTATCTGTTTTTAATATCATCAACCAAATCTTTGATATTGCCACCTTCAACTTGCGTGATCACAATCTCTATCCCATTGATGTTTTGTGATTGCAGATTTTGTTGCTCAGCGCTTTGCAATACCTTAATCTCCTCTTTTAAACCCTTGATCTGCTCTTTTAACTTATTGATTCCCGCAAGTACATCACTGTTTTTCAACTCATTTTGTACCTGCTGCAGCTGCGTGCGCGTTTGCTTAAAATACTCATACGCTGCTTGCGATACACACGCTTCTATACGCCGCACACCGGCACTGACACCGCTTTCTTTTGTGATGACAAACAACCCGATTTCGCTTGTGTTGTTGACATGCGTTCCGCCACACAACTCTAAACTCACATCCCCAAAACCGACTACTCTTACTTTATCGTCGTATTTTTGATCAAAAAGCGCCATCGCTCCTTTTTGCTTTGCTGCCTCGATATCCATAATCTCGGTTGTCTGCGCATGTGCGTGCATCACTCTTTGATTGACGCTGTCCTCTATCGTTTGAATCTGCGTTTGCGTAACGGCTTTTGGGTGTGAAAAGTCAAACCGCAGCCGATTGGCCTCTACCAAGCTTCCCGCTTGCGCGACATGCTCTCCTAATACCTCTTTAAGCACTTGGTGCAAAATATGCGTTGCAGAGTGGTGTCGTTCTATCTCTTTGCGGTATCTTGAAACGATAGCTTTGACGCCATCACCGACTGCAAGTGCGCGTTTAGGCTCTATTTTAGAGATATTAAGTCCAAAGAAGTTTTGTGTATCTTCTACGGTTGCAACATCTTCTAATGCACCGCAATCTCCCTTTTGACCGCCGCTTTGTGCATAAAACGGTGTTTTATCAAGCATCACCCAGCCTGCATCATCTAAGCGCTGTACGCTTTTAAATTCACTGTCAAAAAGCGCGACTACGTTGCTATTATATTGCAAATGTTCATACCCCACAAACTCATTGATTCCTACTGCATCGGCTACTTTTTTAAAATCACCGCTGTTAGCACTATCACTATTTTGTTTTTGTGCCGCTTTAGCGCGCTGTCTTTGCTGCTGCATCAATAATTCAAACTGTTGCACATCAAGTGCGATACCTTTTTCACGAAGCATATCTTGTGTCAGATCAAGCGGGAATCCATACGTATCATAAAGTTTAAATGCCACTTCACCGCTAAATGTTTGCGTAGTATGTTCTAACTCTTTATTAAACAGTTCGATCCCCTCGCTAATCGTTGCAAAAAATCGCTCCTCCTCCAAAAAGATCAACTCTTTTACATAGGATTTCTTCTCATTGAGATACTCATAATGACTCCCCATCAATTCACAAACAATATCGACGAGTTTATACATAAACGGTTCATTGAGTCCTAGCATATATCCATGACGCACCGCTCTACGTAAGATTCTACGCAATACGTATCCACGCCCCTCTTTATCAAAATTGACCCCTTGTGAAAGCAAAAAGGTCGTTGCTCGTATATGATCGGCGATCACGCGGTAACTTGCCCCGCTTTCATACACATAGGGCTTTTGTACTAATCTTTCTACCTCTTTGATAATGGGCATAAAAAGTGAACTCTCATAGTTACTGCTTGTGCCCTCGATTATACTTTGTACTCGCTCAAGACCCATTCCCGTATCGATAGAGGGCTTAGGTAGAGGATTTAAATTGCCCTCTTTATCTCTGTCATACTGCATAAACACAAGGTTCCAAATCTCTAAAAATCGATCACCCTCTCCGCCCATCACATCTTCGGGTGAATCAAATTCTTCACCTTGGTCATAAAATATCTCACTACACGGTCCACACGGTCCTGTGTCACCCATCTGCCAAAAGTTATCCTTATCTCCAAAGCGGTATATCCGCTCTTTATCGACATGGGCTTGCCACATTTTGTACGCTTCATCATCATCGTTATGTACTGTTACATAAAGCTTACGCACATCAAGGGCTAACTCTTTAGTTACAAACTCCCACGCATACGCGATCGCTTCTTGTTTAAAATAATCTCCAAAGGAAAAATTCCCAAGCATTTCAAAAAAGGTATGGTGACGACTTGTATACCCGACATTATCAAGGTCGTTATGCTTACCGCCGGCACGCAAGCAGGTTTGACAACTCACTGCACGCGGAGGGTTGGGAATAGTTTGCAACCCCGCAAAGATCGATTTAAACTGCACCATCCCCGCATTGGTAAATAGTAACGTAGTATCATCAGGTACTAAAGGAGCACTGCCGATAACCTTATGATCTTTTTGTTCAAAAAACTCTATAAATTTTTTTCTAATATCCATAAATATTTCCTATATTAGCATCGTGCATACTCTGCTTTGCAAATTCACTTGCTCTTTTATGATGCCTAGTTTTTAATCAGGGTAATTTTATCAAATTTTAAGAAAAAATAGATAAAAGCAGGTGGATTATTTGCTAAACAGCGCCTGGATTGATAAAAATACTGCCGCTTAAAATCTTTTCAAAAAGCTCTGTATCGCTCCATTCGCTCTGTACTTGAGGGGAAAACTCGATATCATTAAGTACAATCGTTCCCATGAGCGCACTGTATGCATCATCTTTAAAACATTGCGCATACCCCGTTTTGGTCTCATGAACGATCACACTTTGAAGCGCTACATCTCTTTCGCTATTTTGCATCTTTGTATTGTGTAAAAGTTTATCGATAATAAGAAAAAACACTCGACTAAACTGCTCTGCACTTGGATTTACAGGCAAAAGTATCCACCGCTTAGAGTGCTTTTTCATAGTATCGATATAATCTGCGCTGTCACCGTTATACAGCGTTATCGCATGATCAAAACTATCAATAATCTCTTTGATATGCAGCTTCATCAATCCAAAATCATAAACCATCCCTGCTTTATCAAGATAGTTTGATTCTAAGATCACTTCCACTTCATAACTGTGCCCGTGAAGGTTTTGTGAACAGCGTAAGGTAGAACAATCTCTAACGATGTGGGCATTTTCAAATTTGAATGTTTTTCGTATGCGCATAGGGAGCCTTTGAAGTTATCTCAAAGGGGAGAAGTCCCCTTTGAAAAGGAAAATTCTTAGTGGAGATCTTTCCACATAGATTTTTTCCAAAAATAAGCAATGATCGTAAATATCAATAAAAATCCTAGAACCCACGGTCCTAAAGCATTTCTTTGCTCTTTTGCAGGATCAGAACTTTTTTCCATATAAGCCATTACCTGTTTTGCAGTATCTTCATTGATACCGACTCTTGGCATAGAAGTTCCCTCTAGCCATACTTGCGGATCTTCGATAAATGTACCGATATATCCCTCACCGCGTCTTGAACCAAACATCATAGAAAGATCAGGAGGTGTTTTTCCCATATACTCTTTTAATGACGCTTTGTACTCAGCTTCTGCAAGTTTAAACTTTAACTCATCTTGCTTGCTGCCAAATTCAGGGAGTTTACCCATAACGGTCATTTCAGTGTAGCGCATATCGTGACATCTTCCGCAAGCGTCCATATATGCTTTTTCATTACTGATCTCATCTGGAGCGATAGAGTTAAAGTATGCAACCATATCAGCAATCTCTTGGTCACTCATCCAGTTATAAGCAGGCATTGGATGCGGTGAAGTTGCATCAAATTTATGCTCGACTTTTAACGCTTGTGCCGGATTTTTAATAACCGCAGCTAAGAACTTATCATCATAGATAAGACCTGCTGTACTCAGATCAGGTGGATTCACTCCATAGCTTTGTGCAGCCATCTCCGGTGACATAGGAGCATCAAAACCGTCAGCTTCGATACCGTGACATGCTGTACAGTGCATCTGCGCATTGGCTTTACCTGCTTCTGCGTCACCTGTTGCTGCGATTGTTTCTAAATCGGCATACTCATAATTTTTACTCTCTACATGCTTATGCATTACTGCGTGAGCGTATGGCTCGACACCCCAATAAACTACAAGTGTAAAAAATACAACTACAGCTAAAATTTTCAATTCTCTCATCATGTACTCCTTACACCACTTTTTCACGTTTTGTTATTATCGGCAAGATTAAGAATTGACCGATAAACACAATAGCCGAAACAAATCCGATCTCGTTATACGGAGTTTCAGGCGGAAGCTTTCCTAAAATAGTCAGTACTATCATATTAACAAGCATTACCCAGAACCATATCTTAAACGCACCTCTTTTATGAGCAGGTTTACAGTTTGGACTCTTGTCTAAAAACGGCAAGAGGAAAAACGCTACTTGTGCAAAAGCAAATGCTACTAACCCGATATTAACCGAAAACGGTCGCAATATCTCATAACTCCACAAGAAATACCACTCAGGATAGATATGCGGTGGTGTTTTCAACGGATCTGCAGGATCTAAGTTTACAGGATCGAGTGCAAAACTGTAATGATAGAACACTAAATAGAAAAAGATCAATAGATATACACCCACGACAAACAGGTCTTTACTGATAAACACCGGTTGAAACGGAATCACTTTAGATTCTTTTTTCTTTCCTGCTTTATACTTTTCAGCTTCCTCTTCATAATCAAAATCTTCACCCTCTTGGTTGTTAACATGAGGAATTCTCAATGAAGCAAAGTGAAGACCGATAAGTGCAATAACTACTAACGGTAATAAAACAACATGCAGCATAAAAAATCTTGTTAGCATTGCGTCATTTGGTGAATAGTCACCTCTAATCCACTCAACTAACCAGTACGCTTCAAGTCCACCGCCTGCAAATAGGTTTGTAATAACCATACCGGCCCAGTAACTCATCTGTCCCCAAGGCAGTAGATATCCACTAAATGCTTCAGCACTAAAAGTAACAAAAAGCAACATACCCGTAATCCAGATCATTTCACGTCCCTTTTTATAAGAACCGTAATAGATACCTGTAAACATGTGGATATAGATTATTACAAAAACAAAAGATGCAGCAATAGCGTGAATATGTCTCCACAGCCATCCAAAACCTACTTCTGTCATAATAGTGTAATTCACACTATCAAATGCCATTTCGGTGTCGGGCTTATAATACATCAACAAAAAGATACCTGAAACTAGTAATAAACCAAATGTTACTGCAAGAACCATACCCATAGCCCATAAGAAGTTGATATCTTTTGGGATCCAGTATTCGTATGCCATAACCTTTTTTACTTTATTAATAGCAAGTCGCTGGTCTAACCACTCCTCAACAGAGTTGGCTTTTTCAAATTTCGCCATCTATTACTCCTTACGCTATTATTCCGGCTTCTGCCATCTTTAAGTAATCAGGTCCTTCTTCACCTAATACGATCGTGTTTCCGTCAACTTTAAACGGAGGGATAACTAACGGGCTCGGGGGAGGACCGAAAGTATGTATACCGCTTGTATCAAACTTACCACCGTGGCAAGCACATACAAACTCTTTATCTGCAGCTTTATATGCAGGAATACAGCCTAGGTGCGTACAAAGACCGATAGATACGTGAAATCTTGCATCTCCTACGATCACATCTCTATCATTTGCCTCCATATCAGCACTCTTTTTCAATAGGAAAATAGGCTTTCCTCTCCACTGATCTACGTGTAACTCATTTTCCTTAGCACGACTAACATCTATCGTTGTAAAACCTGCAGCGATCACGCTTGGGAGGGGATCCCATGATCTTTTTGCAGCATACAACGCAGCGATACCACCGATACCGGCAACACCACCAAGTGCCATGCCAAGAAAGTCTCTTCTTTCTTCGTTCATGAAGCTGTCCTTTCAAGAATATTTTCAAACCCAGAAATGATACAATAAATTTAATTAAACTTAAATTGACTCAAATCAAGTTTTGCTAAAATTATAGGATAATTAAGTTTGATTGATAATTTTTCTAATTTGATAATATCGATATTATTGATACACCCCCCGTCAATACTCTCTTTTAGTGGATCTGCCGTTGGAATTTGAAGATCTTTCCGAAGTGTTACCAAACTTAACAACTCTTCGCCGATGTAACAAACTTTAGCACCGCTTGCTGCTGCTTCTAAAGCTGTCTGCAGTGATCTTGAAACAACATTTTCATACTGCGTAATCGTGTCATAATCTTCTACAATCCGGTCAAATCCACTCTCAAGTTGCTTTTCATACTCTAAAAAGAAGTAATGCCCTATTAAAAGATCCATGTTTTGAAACTTATCTGTCTGTTGTATTAGATTTTTTTCATAATCTTCATCGCCGTAAAAAAGGAGTGTTTTTGCCTCTTTTTGGGTTTTTTGAAAATATTTTGTATCAATTGGCAGCATCTGCACACTATTTTCATCCTCAAATGTTTGTGAAATAACCTTTTCGCCAAACTTTGGTTTTTCATTGCTAAAGTTGACCACAACCCGAAAAATACTACACATCTGCTGCAATACCTCATCACTTAACTCCGGAGTATCAATTATCAATCCATCACCTGCTTGTGCCATTGATGCGATATTATACATCGAATCAATCGCCGTAGAACTCTCTATTCCCAACTCCTTTGCAACGATTGTTGCACGAAAATCATTTAACAGTACATTAGCTTCAATTCCATGGAGTTTTAACTGCTTATAAAGTGCTGCACCACGACGCAATCTATCAAGTCCAAAGCGGTGTCCCGTGTGTATGTAATAATATAATTTCATCTATCTACCTTGTTAAAATTTGATTTTGTTTTTGACTGCAAATGGATCTGTGAAGAAGCAGTACCCCTACCTGTTTATCTTTGTGTAACTCCAAAGCCCCTTTTGCAAAAATAACATATGCGTTTGCTTTTTGTAGCGGTGAAACCATCCCCGGAAGCTGCAACGCCAAGGGAGTAAAGTATTCTCCGTCAAACTCTCCAAGAACAATAGTATCACGCTTTATTTTCACATCATAATCATGAGCGAGTTTAGCATTAATGGGTTGTAGATACTTAGAGGTTTGGTTTTGTAGCTGCAAGATCAAACTCTTGCCCACAATTTCAAAATTCACCATCGCCGCTAAAGGATTACCCGGTAAGACCAAAAGATAGGTGTCGTCTATCTTGTAAAGTGAGGTAGGTTTTCCGGGTTTTATCTCTATTTTTTCAAAAACCGTTTGCGCATCAAGGTCTTTGATCACCTCTTTGGTAAAATCCTTATCACCTACGCTAGCCCCTCCTGTTGTAAAGACAATATCACTATCTTGTGCATTGGAGATGGCTTCACGTAGCGCTTCATAAGAATCTTTTTCAATATATGAACTCACCACCTTTACCCCCATCGATTTAACTAACGCTTCAATGGTAGGTGCGTTTGAATTATACAGTTGCGCATCATCTATCTTGTCATAGTGAGGCTTTAGCTCATGTCCGGAAGACAGTATGCTTGCCCTTAGAGGTTGCAGCACCTCTATATAACTATATCCTTGAGAAGAGAGTGCACCGATATCATAGGCAGTTATCTCTGTATTGTGTGCAACAATGCGGTCATTTTGCTCCAAATCTTCCCCGCTACAACGTATATTTGCACCGTTTTTAATAGTTTTGGGCAAAGTAACGAGGGATTTGGCACTATCATAATCCACATCCTCAATAGGCACCACCGCTTGTGTCCCGCTAGGAAGCTTTGCACCTGTCATGATTTTTATCGCTTGGTCATGCTCTAGCGCTACATTGCTGCTATCGCCTGCATTGATTTGGGCCTTCACCGACAGCGTTTTGCCCCCGTCATCTGCTTTGACCGCAAACCCGTCCATCGCGGAATTATCAAATCGCGGCATGCTAAACTTAGCAAAATAATCTTTTGCACATATTCTATACAAGCTTTGTTCTAAAGGCACAACCTCGGTTGCTTTTTTAGGTATGAGCAAATTGATAAGTTCGATCGCTTGGGTTAATGTCACCATTATATTTTCCTCTTAATAAGCTTCGTAATTTTATCATTTAATCATAAATAAAAGATTATTTCGTATAATAGCAGTTAAAAAAGAGGCACCCATGACAACCATCTCCTTATCAACAGATATTCATGTATTTTTTATCTTCATGATCGCTTTGACCTCCATCGCTCACATCTTGGTGTTAAATTTTAAAAACCCCTATAAAGTCCGCAGATTTACGCGTTATCTACTGCCTGTTTTTCATATCTTTATCGCATCCAATGCGTTTACGGGCTTTATTTTAGCAGCTATGGGGCATCTTCCACTGTATGAACCACGCTACATGTTGATGATCATTGCTACATTAGTGCTTATGGGGATGCATATTGCTATCAAAAAGGCTCTGCGGTGGGGTAACCCTAAAAAAGATGATATCTTTTTAGCGTTTAAAGCAAGAGTGACAAAGATCTGTACCTATGAATTGATCGTATTGATCTCAGCAACCTTAGTACTGTTTTATCTCATCTAAGATGCAATATATCTATCTCAAAAACGCTAGTGACCTGCAAATCACAGTAAGTGATGAAAATTTCAAATACCTCTCAAAAGTGCGGCGCTTTGGAGTTGGGCAAGTACTCTATGCAAGAAACTTGCTTGATGGATATCTTTATACCTATAGCATCGATAGTATCGACAAACGCTCACTGAGTCTAAGCTTACAAGATAAAAAAATCCATCAAAAAAGTTTACAACCGCTGCATATCGGATGGTGTGTAGTGGATTTTAAGATTATAGAAAAGACGCTGCCGTTTTTAAACGAGATCGGAGTAACGGCAATCACCTTTATCTACTGTGCCAAAAGCCAAAAAAACTTTAAACCAAACTTTACGCGCATGGAAAAGATCTTAATAAACTCTTGCCAACAGTGTGGACGAGATTCTTTAATGCAGCTAGAAACTTGTGAGAATATTGATGCGTTTATCGCCAAGCACCCCGATGCGCATCTGTGTGATTTTGGCGGAGAAGCGATCAAAGATAGAAAGATAGAAACGCTTATTGTAGGTCCCGAAGGCGGTTTTAGCGAAGATGAAAGTTCTACCGCTTTGCCAAAAGTAGGCTTTAACGGCCAGCTAATCTTGCGCAGTGAAACAGCCGTTACGGCGCTTGCAAGTAAGATCTTACTCTAATGGCTTTTGTGTAAACTCACTATCACGTAAACTTTTGGCATTAGGATTGTTTTGCAGCTTTTTAACAAGGTCGATCTCTTTTAAAGGCAGTGGACTTTTACTAGCTAGCGTTTGCATTCGCGTACTTTGACTTTTGTACTCATACACCCTAAATCCCGCTTCATACATCGCCAAACGCACAGGTGTTGCGATAGAGTAGGTTGTCAAAACTACCTCATCACCGGATATTTCAAACAATTGCTTAAAATACTCTTTTGTCCAAAGCAGCGGATTTTTTTTAGGACTAAAGGCATCTTGGTAAATGATATCAAGCCCGCTGAAGTTATCCATCACTTCCCTAGCGTCACCAAGTACAATCTTTATTGCAAAGCGTTCATCTTTATAAACGAGTTTTTCTAACACCGTATCGATTATAGGAGCGATCATCGCAAACTCTTTAGGGTATTGAAAACTTTTGAGCGATTGTAGTAATGTTTTGTCAAACTCGGGGGCATAGATTGTTACGTTTATATCAAGATTATTTTTTACAATGTAGTAGAGTGTAGCAAAGGTATTAAACCCAAGTCCAAAGCAGATATCGAGTATTTTTACCGTTTTTTTGTCGCAAAAGCGTAATGCGGGAATGACGTGCTTTTGCAGTGTTTCATTGAGTGCCCCGTCATGCACGCTGTGATAACACTCGTCAAAAAGCGGCGAATTGAGCGTAAAACTGCCGTCTTTTGTTTGTACTTTTTCGTATGCTAAACCCACATTTGCAGCTTTTTTGCTACAACCACGTTGTGATTATCAAGCAGCTCTATCGAGTTTGCGTTTTGCAGCCTGCCCTCTTCTAAAAGCGGCACCAACTCATACAGCAAATCATCTTTACCCTCATTGACTATCACAACCGTTGCCGTTGTTTCAAGAGAATTGTAAATATTCAGTAGCAGCGCAACAAAGTTTGGATCTTTGTGATCGATATTGTATAAAACACACGCTTCATATTTGCGGTTGGGTAAAACCGCGTCCAAAGACAGATCAGCTGCGATCTCATGCGCGGCAACTTCCCCTTCACTTTTTTCTAATCCCTCCTGCAAAGGCTTTGCAGCAATAGCAACATCCTTGCCTACACACAACAGCTGCAAGCTAGGAACATCATCAAAAAGCTTCAAAATCGCTTGCATCGCTTAGCTATCCACCTTCTCAAGATCAAGCGCTAAATCTTCGTTTTTCATCACGCCCACCCCTTTATCAAGGACGCCCTTTGCTATCTCTTGAGCTTGTTTGAGCGAATGCATCTTATATGTCCCGCACTGATACTTATTGAGTTCAGGAATCTGGTTTTCACTCTCTAGGTTTAAGATATCTTGCATCGACGTTTCCCACGCAGCTGCAACCTCTTTTTCGCTAGGACTTCCTAACAAACTCATATAAAACCCCGTGCGACATCCCATCGGTGAGATATCGATAATCTCAACGCTACTACTATTAAGATGGTCTCGCATAAACCCGGCAAAGAGGTGTTCAAGTGTATGTGTTCCCTCTTGACTCATAATATCTTCATTGGGTTTACAAAATCGTAGATCAAACACCGTAATCAGATCACCGCTTGGGGTATCCATGGTTTTGCCAACTCGTACTGCAGGTGCTTTCATCTTTGTATGATCAACACTAAAACTTTCTAATAACGGCATTATTTCTCCTCTTTTTGACTGTTTTGTTCTTCTTTTTCTTTAAGCGTATTGATATACGCAATCACCTCTTGTATCTGAGACGTTCGCATACTTCTTGCATGAGGCTGCATAATAAACGCTTGTCCGCGATCGTATGTTCCGTTTTTATACCCTTTGATCGCATTTTTAAACTCATCTTCACTCAGATCCACTAGCGGACGGCTTCTATTGTATGATTTAATGTCGGCGTTTTCTCCGTGACAACTTTGGCATCTTCGCTCATAGTACGCTTGCCCCTTTGCAATAAGTGCTTCATTGCTTTGATCAGCTTCCTCTTTCGCAGCTTGTTCAAAATCAAAATTTGCAAATTTGCCCTGCTGTGCACTCACATCTTGCACAGGTATCGATCCTTTTGGCACGATACTTATATCTGCTTGCGGGATCTGGGCTTTGTACTTTTGGATCAACGCTTTAAGTTCTTGACCCATCTCACCTTTTAGCTCAATCACTAGATATTCGTTTTGCTGTGCTTGCATCGATGCCACACTCAGTAGCGATGCGATCGCCAACGTTTTAATCCATCTCATCTATACCCTTTATCTTTAAAAACTAAAGCCATTATAGGCAAAATAGGCTTAATCTTTTTTTAACACCATTTTGGATAAAATCTCTCACAAAACTTAGAATATGTGCAGACAAAACTGCAGGGAGAAAAGAATGAAAGAAGCACAGTATATCTGGATGAATGGAAAACTCGTACCGTGGAGCGAAGCAAAAGTGCATGTTTTAACGCACACGCTACACTATGGAAACGGTGTTTTTGAAGGAACAAGAGCGTACCAAACACAAGACGGTTTGGCTATTTTTAAACTACAAGAGCACACAAAAAGATTATTAAATTCCGCAAAGATTGTTGCTATTAACCCTACTTTTTCACAAGAAGAGTTGGAAAAAGCACAGATTGAATTGCTACAACAAAATAGCTTTGCGGGCAATGTTTATTTGCGTCCGCTTATCTATCTAGGGTATGGCGTGATGGGATTACACCATACACAAGCACCGGTTGAAACCTCAATTGCTGCGTGGGAGTGGGGAGCGTACCTTGGAGATGAAGGGTTAGAAAACGGTATTAAGGTTTGTACCTCCTCGATTGTGAGAAACTCGGTAAAATCAAACTTCGGTAAAGCCAAAGCCGTAGCAAACTACCTCAATTCACAAATGGCAAAGTATGAAGCGATCGAGGGCGGGTATGAAGAAGCCTTGCTACTTGATGATAGCGGTTTTGTCGCAGAAGGTAGCGGCGAGTGTTTGTTTATCGTTCGAGACGGTAAGCTTATCTCTCCGCCAAATGATAATTCTCTTGAGTCAATCACGCAAGATACGGTGTTAGAGATTGCGCATGATATGGGAATAGAGATCCAAAGACGAAGAGTAACAAGAGATGAGATCTATATCTGCGATGAAGCGTTTTTTACCGGAACGGCAGCAGAGG
>JBNJHJ010000006.1:0-19953 GCA_051748365.1 Campylobacterota bacterium | reverse complement strand
GGTGCAATGTTGCACTGTTTTGTCCTACACTTCTGCTTGGTTGCCATTGACGATAAAGAAACTGTTGCAACCTACTTACAAGTTCATTATCAATCTCACCCTGCGTCTGGGTTTGTGTAATTGTAACATCTTTTAATGAATGAAACGTTATATCATCTCTACTTATGGCTTCACTTTGTCTTTGATATCGAGTTGTCGCTTTTGATGATTGTGTGGTTGTATCTTCTCTTTTTTGTGTTGTCACAGATTCAAAAATATCTGAAACACTGCGCGGTGAGGTTGTTTTGGTATCTTGATCGTTTTTTACTGCTTCATTTTCTGTGGGGGTAGGCTTTTGTACAATTACTTCTTCTTTACGCTCTTGTTGGGGTACGGGCTCTTTCTCTTTCGTTACAAACGCTATATCTAAACTCTCTCGCTTACCAACAGTCGGCGCACTTTCGTAATGTGAAAAATAGAACAATAATCCAAATGCAAGCAGTAGATAGATAATGAGGGCTATTACACCTGAAAGTAGTATGTTACTATTCATGGGTAACTAATGATGCTTTTTCAAACCCCGCTTGTTTAACAACCTTTATCAACTGCATCACCTTACTATACTCTAAACTCTCATCGGCATTAATATATACAGTTGTTGCAGGATCGTAATCTGCACTTTGCAAGATAAAACTATCTGCAAATGCGCTAAAAGGCATCTCCTGTTTCTCAAAGACCACACTCCCGTCACGGTGCAGATTGATCTCTATAGATTCTTCTTGAACCACCGCTTGAGTTTGCGAACCCGAAGGCAGGTTTATATCTTCTTGAAACATAACAGCAGGTGCAGTTATCATCAATATAGCCATCAAGACAAGCATCACATCCACCAATGGAGTGATATTTAGATCCGGATTTTCATCCCAATTATACATCATCACCTTGCTTTTCACTCAGCAGCAACTCGATCTGTCTTGAGACGATATTCATCAAATCATATGCTTTTCTTTTGAGCATTAGGTGGAAACTATAAGCAAAGATAGCAACAAAGATCCCTACAGCCGTAACTACCAATGCTTCGGCAATTGCCGGTGCCACCGTCGTTAAGGTAGCAACACCCACATCTCCAAGGGTTGAAAATGTTTCCAAAATCGCAACAACGGTACCAAAAAGCCCGATAAAAGGTGAAGTTGATGCTACTATAGAAAGAAACGTCAACCCTTTTGTAGCCTTTTTCTCAACAATTAATTTAAGCGACTGCATCGCTTGAGCATTAACGGTATCATATTTATGTAAAAAATTAGAAATAATCGGTGAACTATATCCCTTGCCGCTTCCGCCGCTCATATCTAACTTTTCTAGCGCTCCAAACTCGGTATTATACCAACTACTCACTTCAAAGTATCGGTATAAAAATACCCACAAAACAATAAAAAAGTACAGTGACAACCAGGCTATAACAAATATTGTTATAGCGCTGCTTTTGTCATAATAGTTTAACAAAACGTCCAAAAATTGCATTATATTGATTTTCTACTTAGTGATTCGACTTTTGCAATTGCCGTTGCGGAATCGCTTGCTTTAGATAGAAGCTCTTTAGCATCATCTAATGCTTTAGCAATTTCACTTTCGCTATCACCGCTTATTGCTACGGCACCTTCAACTACGCAAAGAGTTTTATTCTCTTCAACCTTTGCATAGCCGCCGTCAATAGCAATTCCTTCTTCGTTGCCGTTTGCTTTTACGATTGTAATTACGCCGGTACCAAGAAGTGAAAGTAGAGATGCATGTTCTGGAAGTACACCAAACTCACCCTCTTCACCGGGAAGTGTTGCTTCTTTGATCTCCCCGTTGAACACTGAACCTTCCGGTGTAACTATCTCTAAATTCATACTACTCATAAAAAAACCTTTTTATTTGTCTGCTTTCATTTTATCAAACTTCTCTTTTGCTTCATCCATAGATCCAACCATATAGAAAGCATCTTCAGGCATATGATCAAATTTTCCGTCAATCAACCCTTTAAATCCTTCGATTGTCTCATCAAGACTTACATATTTCCCCGGAGCACCGGTAAATACTTCGGCAACAAAGAATGGCTGTGAGAGGAATTTTTCGATTTTTCTTGCTCTTTCAACCGTTAATTTGTCCTCTTCACTCAATTCATCCATACCCAAAATCGCAATGATATCTTGCAAGTCTTTGTACTTTTGCAAAACTGATTGCACGCCACGCGCAACATCATAGTGCTCATCACCGATAATTTGCGGATCAAGCATTCTTGAGGTTGAATCAAGTGGATCAACTGCAGGATAGATACCTTTTTCTGCAATAGATCTATTTAAAACCGTTGTTGCATCTAAGTGAGCAAAAACAGAAGCCGGCGCAGGGTCGGTTAAGTCATCAGCAGGTACATATACCGCTTGAACAGAGGTAATTGATCCACTAAGCGTTGATGTAATTCTTTCTTGTAATGCACCCATTTCACGTGCTAACGTCGGTTGGTATCCAACAGCACTGGGGATTCTTCCAAGAAGTGCAGACATCTCAGAACCTGCTTGTGCGTAACGGAAGATATTATCGATAAACATCAATACATCAAGTCCCATCTCATCACGGAAATATTCCGCCATCGTAAGACCGGTA
Organism: Campylobacterota bacterium; assembly: GCA_051748365.1. Lineage (GTDB taxonomy): Bacteria > Campylobacterota > Campylobacteria > Campylobacterales > Sulfurovaceae > TCS-49. Next base: position 17,328 of record JBNJHJ010000006.1, on the reverse strand, counting down.
AGTGCAATTCTGTTTCTTGCCCCCGGTGGTTCATTCATCTGACCATAGCACAGTGCAACTTTGTCCAATACATTTGAATCTTTCATCTCATAGTAAAGATCGTTACCCTCTCTTGTTCTTTCACCGACTCCGGCAAATACCGAATAACCGCTGTGTTTAAATGCAACGTTGTGGATAAGCTCCATAATAATTACGGTTTTACCGACCCCGGCACCACCAAATAGTCCTACTTTACCACCTTTAGCGTATGGTGCAAGCAAGTCAACGACTTTGATCCCCGTTTCAAAGATCTCTGTTTTTGTACTTTGCTCTTCAAACTTTGGAGGATCTCTATGGATTGACCAGTATTTCTTCGCTTCAAGCTTTTCACCCTCATCGATTGTGTCACCGATAACATTAAAAATTCTCCCTAGTACCTCTTCACCTACAGGTACTTGAATAGAATCTCCCGTAGCTTTAACTTCTAAGCCTCTTGTTAAACCCTCGGTCATATCCATAGCAATAGTTTTAACTCGTCCGTCACCTACTTGTGAAGCAACCTCTAAAACAACCTCTCTCTTTACTCCGTCAACCTCATATGAAGCGATTATCGCTTCATTGATTGACGGTAAATAATCTTCAAAGTCCACATCTACAACTGGACCCATGACTTGTGAAATCTTACCAATCATCAACCTCTCCTTTATTTCAATGCTTCCATACCGCTGATAATCTCAATTAACTCAGTAGTAATAGATTCTTGTCTGGCTTTATTGTACTTAGTTGAAAGTTTATCAACCATATCTTTTGCATTATTCGTCGCTGCATCCATCGCTTGCATTCTTGCACTGTGTTCTGCTGCAAGTGAATCGATAAGTGCATAATACATACTATATCTTACATATTTATATACAAGCGTATAAAGAATCTGCTCATCATCGGCAGGCTCTTGTTCCATTGCCGAAGAGCTTTCCTCTTTTTCACTCATATCCGGATCAATAGGAAGAACGTTTTCTTGCTTAACCTCTTGAGTGATCATATTCAAGTAGCCGTTGTGCACAAGAATAACCTTATCGGTTTCTCCCTCGACAAAACTTCGGACTACTTCATCCATAAAACTTGCAGCACGAGCATAATCAGGAGCTGCACTAAGATCCGTTACGGCTTCATGCAGTTCCATCTCGTTAAATTTAAAATACTCAACACCTTTTTTCCCTATACCGCGTAGTCTTACTTTTACTTTTTTAGACTTATATTCATTGATCAGTTTTTGTACTCGCTTGATGGTTTGTGCATTAAATCCGCCGCACAAGCCCTTATCGGCAGTAACAAAAACAATATCCACAACCACGGGATTTTTAATATTTTCAAAATATCTGCTCTCAATCCCGCCGGCTTTGTATTTTTTGATCGAATACGCGATATCATCAATGAGCTCAGTTAATTTCAGTGCATACACTTTTGACTTTTTGGCTAACTCTTCGGTTCTTCTTAGCTTTGCAGTAGAAACCAACTTCATCGCTCTTGTTGTTTTTTGAGTATTTTTAACACTCTTTATCTGTCTTTTTATATCTTTTAGATTAGCCATTACTTAGCCTTTACGCTGAAAAAGTTGCTTTAAAGTCATCTAATGCTTTTTCTAACTGCTCTTTAATCTCTGCATCAATTGCTTTTTTGCTTCTTATATCTTCCAATACACTTGGGTGTGTAGTCTCCAAGTATGGGTACAACTCATTTTCAAACTTCGTTACCTGTTCAATCTCGATATCATCAAGATACCCGTTTGCTCCGGCAAAGATAATTACCGTTTGCTTTTCAAATCCAAGCGGTGAGTATGGACCTTGCTTAAGAACCTCTACCATTCTCTGTCCACGTTCTAACTGTCGCTTACTTGATTCATCTAGATCACTGGCAAATTGAGCAAACGCTTGAAGTTCTCTATATTGTGCAAGGTCAAGCCTTAATGTCCCTGAAACTTTTTTTACCGCTTTTGTTTGCGCTGAACCACCAACACGAGATACAGAAAGCCCGACATTAATAGCAGGTCTGATACCTGAGTTAAACAGATCGGTTTCCAAAAATATCTGACCGTCGGTAATTGAGATAACGTTTGTAGGAATATATGCACTCACGTCCCCGGCTTGTGTCTCAATAATAGGCAGTGCCGTCATTGATCCTGCACCCTTTTCATCACTCATTTTTGCAGCACGCTCTAGCAATCTTGAGTGAAGATAAAATACATCACCCGGGAATGCTTCACGACCCGGAGGACGTCTTAGAATAAGCGACATCTCTCTGTATGCAACAGCGTGCTTACTCAAATCATCATAAATGATAAGTGCATGTCTTCCGTTGTCACGGAAATATTCACCGATTGTCGCGCCGGTATATGGAGCTAAAAACTGGAGTGACGAAGCATCACTTGCACCTGCATTAACAACAATTGTGTATTCCATAGCACCGTGCTCTTCTAGCTTTTTAACAACTGAAGCAACAGTTGATTGTTTCTGTCCTACTGCAACATAGATACAGACAACATCTTGCCCTTTTTGGTTAATGATAGCATCAACGGCAACGGTAGTTTTCCCCGTTTGTCTATCACCGATGATAAGTTCTCTTTGCCCTCGTCCGATAGGAACAAGCGCATCAATTGCTTTAACACCTGTTTGAAGTGGTTCATGAACAGATTTTCTATCCATAATTCCAGGAGCTTTTTCCTCTACAAATCGGTGCTCAGCTGCTTCTACAGCGCCTTTTCCGTCAATAGGCTCTCCAAGACCGTTAACAACTCTTCCAAGCAGTCCGTCACCTACCGGAGTTTTTAAAAGAGTTCCTAATCGCTTAGCGCTCATTCCCTCTTTTAAGCTTTCACCTTTTCCAAGTATAACAATACCTGCACTACTTTCTTCTAAGTTTTGAACGATACCTTTTTCACCGCTTTCAAACTCTACCATTTCACCTGCCATAACATTGTTTAATCCGTATACGGTAGCAATACCGTCACCCAATGCTATAATCTTACCGGTTTCATTAATATCAACATCGATTTCGAAACTATCAATTCTCTCTTTGATAATTGAACTGATCTCATCTGCTTGTAACTTAGCTGACACTGTAACTCCTTTCTAAAATTAAAATGACTTTGCAATATAGTCTAATAGTTTCTCTTTTACTCGCTCTTTTGAGTAACCTACCTCAATTCCTAAATCCTTGATGGTAACTTTTATACCGTCATATTCGCTTGACACCTGATGCAATACTATATTTGTACCTGTTTTGGCACTTAGTGATTGCTGGAGTGACTGTATCTCATCAGCACTGAGAGTTTTACTTGATTGCACAACTCCTTCATATTGATTGCTATCTTTTTGCAATTGCAATCGCAAAATATTTGCAAGGTCGGGGATAATATGAAATCGTCCGTTTTGTGCGATCAACTTCATAAAGTTTTGCATTGCTGTATCCATCTTAGCACTGATAGCTTCTACTAATTCCATCTTTTTTTTGCTTGAAGTCAAAGGAGAATTTAATACTTGATTAACTTTTGGATCGCTATATGCCGCTGCAAAACCAGAAAGTACACCATAGTACTCTTTTTTAGTTGCAACTCCTACGCCATCGGTTAATGCTTTAATATATTTTTTAGCTATAACTTCCATTATGCCACCTTCTTTTGAACAAGTTTAATAAACTTTTCTTGATCAATACTTGCGATATCTTCACTTAGTAACTCTTCCATTATCTCATTGACAACCTCTTTAGTTACCTTGCTTCTTTCAAGCTTGAGCTTTTCATCAAATGCTTTTTCCAAGTTTTTGATATCGACGTCACTTTGTTCTTCTACTTTCGTAGCGATAAATTGACACTCTTTTTTTGCATTTTCGACAATCTCAACTGATCTGGCCTTAGCTTTTTCTAACTCAAGTTGTGCGTCTTTTCTTTGCTGTTTTGAGGCTTGAAGCTTTTGACTCACTTCATCTAATCTACCTGCGATCTTTGCCGTTCTTTCTTTGAAAAATTCTCTCACCTTATCATTGATAAGATAGTACAATATCCCGACAAAAATAGCAACATTCACAACTCTATAGAAAAAATCAGATTCCCCTAGAGGTGCCGCAGCAGCAAAAGAAAATGTAGAAAATGTAACAAGTAGTAATAATGCTTTTAATTGCATACCGTTTCCCTTTATATTTGACTATATTTTGCTTTTAAAGCTTCCCTAAAGAGTGGCAATTGTGAAGTTAAAGCGTTCTTTAGCTGCACCTGCTCCTCTTTTACCTCAACTTTAAACTGCTCATACGCGCTAGCCAACTCTTCGTTTTTGCTCTCAATCTTGCTCTGTGCCAAAGTTTTAGCTTCTTCCGTTGCTTTATGTTTCATCGCAGCAGCTTCAGCTTTAGCTTTGCTTAAAATTTCTGCAGCTTCGGCTTTTAAACCTGAAACATTATCCGTAGCATTATTAGCTTCATCAAGATCGCGCCTAATCATTGCATCTCTATCATCCATAAACTTCAACATGGGTTGATAGAGTTTTTTGTTTAAAAACATGATCATTAAGATAAAGATAATCGCCACAGGCAACATCAGTTCTACATGTAACTCAAGCATCTCTCCTCCTTCGAAAAAATTTAGCTTATAATATCAAAAGTTAGCATAAAATATATTTAATTAGATTATAACTGTTTGAAATGTTGCAAGAATGTTTCAATTTCTGCCTCATTTTTAAAGCTAATCTCGATCTTTTTCTTTTTGACGGTACAGTCAATCGGAATCTGTTTTTCCAACTTTTGTTTATATGCACTCAGATCTACATATTCCGTTCCCGTTACGGCTTTTACACTCTCTTTTTGATTCGATTTTTTTGATCGCAACTGTTTGATCAAATTTTCACTTTCGCGAACGCTGAGCTTTTGTCCTACGATCGTATCAACGGCTAACTTTTGTTCCTTTTCTGATAAATTAATCAACAACTTTGCATGTCCTAAACTTATCTCTGCCTTGTTCAGTTTCTCTCTTACATAAAGACTTAAAGAGAGCAATCGCAACATATTTGTAATATGCGTTCGACTTTTTTTGATTCGTTTGCTTAACTGCTCATGCGTTAAGCTGTGCTCACTCATCAAACTTTTTAGTGCTTGTGCCACCTCTAATGGATTAAGGTCTTCTCTTTGAATATTTTCTATCAAAGCCAGTTCACGAAACTTTTCAAACTCGATATCGGTGATGATTGCTTTGATACTCTCATGTCCTGCCAACTTCGCAGCACGTAATCGCCGCTCCCCTGCAAGCAATAAAAATCCGTCATCACTTTTTCTGACTATAATTGGCTGTAAAATGCCATGTGTTTGAATCGATTGTGATAGTTCGCTGAGTGCGTTATCATCAAAGTTTTTTCTTGGTTGATGTGGGTTTGCTTCAATATTGGCAATGTCTAACTCATAGATATCATCGACGCTACTTTTTGATGTAATCTCTTTTTCATACGCTTCATCGACTTCACTTAATATATCGCTCAATCCTCTACCTAATCTATTCATCCATTAACTTTCTAAAATATTTTGTGCTAATTTTTGATACGCAAGCGATCCCTTGCTTGTTACATCATACAAAATGATAGGCTTTCCAAAACTCGGACTTTCTGCTAATTTGACATTTCGTGGAACGACGATAAATTTATTCTCGCTATTTTTAAACAGTTTTGCGTGAAAGTGTTGGCTTAAATCACTCAAAACCTGCTTCGAGAGATTGTTTTGTTTTGAAAACATCGTCGGCAAAAATCCCCGTATCTCAAGCTTAGGATTGATCGTTTTACGTAAAATTTTTATCGTATTAAGTAGTTGCGCCAACCCTTCAAGAGCAAAAAACTCACACTGAATAGGAATAATCACAGAGTTTGCCGCACTCAGTGCATTGATAGTGATAGGACCTAGTGCAGGCGGCGAATCGATAATAATATAATCATAATCATCTTTAACCTCAGAAAGTTTTTTACTCAAGACCAACTCTCTGCCCTTTTCCTCTTTATGGTAAAACTCTTTTTCAATCCCCACAAGTCCAATGTTTGAAGGTACCAAACGCAGTGTAGGCAGAGTTGTTTTTAAAATTGTCTGGGAGAGCTTTTTTCTGCCGATTAACACATGGTAGATATTAAACTCATAATCATTTCTATGATAGCCCAAACTTGTAGTTGCATTTGATTGTGGATCAGCATCTATAAGCAATACCTTTTTCTCCGCAACTGCCAGTGATGCAGCTAGATTCACAGCCGTTGTCGTTTTCCCCACACCGCCTTTTTGGTTTGCTATTGTAATTATCTCACTCATCGTAAACTATATATCCTTTTCCCTGCAACATAAAGTGAACCGTCACTTAAAAGTTCGGCATCTTGTAATGAAAATTTTTTTGCATCAACGTTGACAAAAAACTCTTTTGAATTATCAAATTCTAGCTTATATTTGCTAAAAACTTCCTTCCATCTTTCCAATATCTCAAACCTTTTTATAATACACGCAAGAACCTCCTCTTTACTTTGCCTACACTCAAGCCCTCTATAGCGCTTTGTTGTCACAAGATTGATACCAAAACCGATAATGATAAAATTTTTTACGATTTGGGTTATAATCCCACCGACTTTATCTTTATCGATATACAGATCATTTGGCCATTTTAGATAGATCTCATCTTGCAAAGGACGCAGTGCCTGTTTTATTTTATATCCAAAATAGATTGATGCCGTTTGCAAAGGCAGATCATGAGGCAACGAAGATTTTTGTAGTGCGATAGAGCAAAACAGATTACCCCTTTGTGACTCCCACGCATTGTCTCTACTCCCTATTGCCGCAGTTTGCACATTTGCAACAACAGCGGTATTTTCTTGAATCAAATCTGCTTGTACTAGCTGTTGTAAATGTTTTTGCGTTGAGGCTAAGCAATCATAGGAGTATGTCTGCAACATGTAACCTTTTGCCGTTACAGTAACTTTTTGCATCCATCACTTTTTTACCTGCAGGCTGTAACTGTGAAATCAAAACCGAACCTCTTTGGCATCCAACAGTAATGCCGCTATCATCAATAGCTAAGATCTCACCTGCGATGTTTTTCGATCGATTTTCTAATAACTGCAACTGTTTGATCTTGAGTTTAGACGCAAGATAAACTCCGGGCCACCCGTAATATGCACGAAACTTTGCGTCAACGCTTTGTGCACTATCAAACTCGATACATCCATCTTGGGTTTTGATCTTTTTGCAATAACTCTTAAGTGCCCCACACTGCTCTAAAGGCTCAATCCTGTTAAAATTACGCAGTGTCGCAACACTTAGCTGCGCAGCGGCATCGGCAAGTAACTGCATCAAGCAACCCAGCGTTTCCTCACCTGTAAGTGCAAACGCCCTATAGCCTAAAATTGGTCCACTATCAAGTCCTAACTCCATCTGCATCGCCGTTACACCCGCAAATGCATCACCGTTTAAAATACACTCTTGCACGGGACTGGCGCCTCTGTATTTTGGCAGCAGTGAAGCGTGCAGATTGATAGGAGTTGCGATATCAAGCATCGATTGGGGCAAAAGCTGTCCATATGCAGCAACGATTAAAAAATCAGGTTGCATCGCCTTTAACTGCTCTACTGTATCTTCTCCTAGCTTTTGTGGCTGCAAAACTTCTATACCATGATGCTGTGCCAAAAGTTTTACCGGGGGCGCAGTGATCACACGTTTTCTACCGACGGGTTTATCCGGTTGGGTGACAACCGCTAATACCGTGTCGCCTTTTTCTATATGCTTTTGTAAAATCACCTTTGCATACTCAGGTGTTCCCATAAAAACTATCCTAGCCACTACACTCTCCCCTAAATAAAGTGCCACCTACATGTTTATGATCGATTAAAAAGCTGTACACATCACTAAGATCGAATCCGCTTGCTAAAAACATCATCTTATTATGTTTGAGTAAAAAATCAGCCGCTTGCAACTTTGTCACAATGCCGCCTGTTCCAAACTCCGAGCCTGTTTTTATCTCCCCGCAAAGCTGAGATTTGTCGATACTTGTCACTTCAGGTTGTAGTATTGCATCACTATGAAGTTTTGGATTTTTGTCAAAATATCCATCAATATCAGATAGTATCACTAGCAGATCAGCCCCGAAAAAATGCGTAACATGGGCAGAAAGTCGGTCATTATCTCCAAAGAGCAACTCATCCGTTGCCGTGACATCATTTTCATTAACAATGGGAATTACATCGTTAGCAAGCATCACTTCAATAGCATTGATTGCATGCGCCGTTCGTTTGCGACTATCAAAATCATACGCACTCAAAAGCACCTGAGCGCACACATAACCTTGTTTGGTAAACTTGTTTTGATACATCGTCAAAAGATGCGGCTGCCCGATTGCGGCTAATGCTTGCTTGTTTGGCAGATGAGATTTATCAAGCCGTAACTTTGTATATCCCGCAGCAACAGCTCCTGAACTGACCAAGATAACATCAGTTTGATTTTTTTTCAAAGCACACAGCAGCTTCACTAAGTTACGCATCCGCTCTTTTGCTACTGCATTATTTTGAGTTAATACTGCCGACCCGACCTTCACAACCACTCGCTGTAACTGTTTCATAACTTACTCTTGCGTCATCGCGCTTAGTGCATATTTAAGCGGTGCGATATTGGATTTTGTCACCGATGAAAGCGGTAATATAAACCGCGGTGAATCATTTTGAGTTGTGTAATACGAAACAACATCTGCTGCTAAACCAAACTTGCTAAATTCACTATTTGGTTGCAATCCAAGATGCTTTATAAAGGCTTCTACTTTTTCATTCAACTCCTCTTTTTCATACAGGTCACACTTTGTTAAAGCGATTGCAAACTCCCTTTGTGACAACTCATGAGAAAAGTTTTGCAACTCTTTTAAGAGTGTTTCATACTGGTAGTTAACCTCTCGGTAATTTGTGATATCGATCATCACAAGCAGAGTCTTTGCACGTTGTATATGCTGCAAAAACTCCAGTCCTAAGCCTTTGCCGCTACTTGCTCCCTCGATAATTCCGGGAATATCGGCAATAACAAATTGATTGAACATATCAACATCCACCACACCAAGTGATGGCGTAAGAGTTGTAAACTCATAATTAGCTACTTGCGGTTTTGCATTTGAAAGCGTAGAAATAAGCGTGGATTTTCCGACATTTGGATATCCTACCAAGCCCACATCAGCGATAAGTTTTAACTCCAACCTCACCTCAACAGTTTCACCGGGTAAACCCGCTTGTGCATAATCGGGTGTTTGGTTGGTGGAGCTTTTAAAGTGATAATTTCCTAAGCCGCCTTTTCCACCCTTTAGAAACAAAACCTTCTGGCCCTCTTGGAGCAGATCAAAACGCACCTGTTCATCTACATATACCACAGTTCCCGGCGGCACTTTAAGCACAAGGTCTTCTCCGCTTTTGCCGCTCATCCTCTGACCTGCTCCGCCTTTTCCGTTTTTGGCTTTGAGTATTTTTCTATTTTTATAAAAACTTAGCGTGTCGGTGTTAGCATCAACTTCAAAATATATATCACCGCCTTTACCACCGTCTCCCCCATCAGGACCGCCTTTTGGTACGAACTTCTCTCTTCTAAACGATCTTGCTCCGGCGCCGCCTTTTCCTGAACTAACCGTTATTTCTGCACTGTCTACAAACATTTGTAGCCTTTATATGATTTATGTATTTAAGTTTTGTGAAAGAGTATACCACAAAATGTGGTATACGAAAATGTAAGTATTTATGAACTATGCGGGGTAAACGGAAACTTTTTTTCTTTTGCTATCAACATTTTCAAATGCAACAACACCGTCAATTTTTGAAAAAATTGTATGATCTTTTCCAAGCCCAACGTTATTTCCCGGATGTACTTTTGTACCTCTTTGTCTAATAATGATATTCCCGGCTACTACCTCTTCGCCACCGAATTTCTTTACACCGAGTCTTCTACCTATAGAATCTCTATTGTTATTAGTACTACCTTGACCTTTTTTGTGTGCCATGATATTCTCCTATTATTTAATTTTCTTCTTTTAAAAGAGCAAAGCCCTTTTAAAATTCATCTCACTAAAGCTTGCCCGTTGGGCAGATTCACTTCAGAAGTCAGTAAAACCGCTTCTTCCGTTTACTTTAATATTTAATTTTCTTCTTTTAAAAGAGCAAAGCCCTTTTAAAATTCATCTCACTAAAGCTTGCCCGTTGGGCAGATTCACTTCAGAAGTCAGTAAAACCGCTTCCTGTGTTTGAATTTGATACGTTATTAATTAAGAGATTTTAGTAATTCTTACTCTTGTAAACTCTCTTCTAAAACCGACTTTTCTCTTACTGTCTTGTCTTCTTTTCTTTTTAAAAGCTATAACTTTTCTATCTTTGCCTTCGTTTATAACTTCACCTTCAACTTTTGAACCTGCAACAGTAGGTGTTCCGATCTTTCCGTCTACTGCCAATACTTGGTCAAACACTACAGTAGCTTTTGGGTCTAATCCTAGTTTATCAAAACAGATGATATCACCCTCTTGCACTTTATACTGTTTGCCGCCGTTTTTTATAATTGCTTGCATCTCTTTATCCCTTTTGAGAAAAATAATTTCGCAATGTTACCCAAAATATGTTTAAATTTCTTTTAAAATGCACTACTAACTTTATAATTGCTTGATAATATCATCAGGGCGGTTAGAATACTGCAATGCATCTGCTTTTGAGATGAGCCTGTTTTGATAGTTTTTAAGCATCACCTGCGTTTGTGTCTGCATCCCGGTCTCAGTTTGATTAAGCTGCATCTGTGAATAGATCTGGTGTACTTTATCTTCACGGATAAGATTTGAAATTGCCGAGTTAGTAATCATGATCTCAGGTACAGCTATCCGTCCTCCGTTTACTTTAGGCACAAGCACCTGTGATATAACCGAAACAAGCGAGGTAGAGATCTGTGCACGGATCTGTGGCTGCTCATCTCCGTTAAAGACATCGATAATTCTATTAATTGTTCCCGGAGCCGAGTTAGTGTGCAGCGTTCCAAACACCAAGTGCCCGGTCTCTGCAGCGGTGAGTGCAGCTTTAATCGTCTCTTTATCCCGCATCTCCCCGATCAAAATCACATCCGGGTCTTGCCGCAAAGAGTATTTCAGCGCCTGGGCAAAGCTTTTTGTATCCTCCCCTACTTCACGGTGGGAAAAAACACATTTTTTATTTTTGTGTACAAACTCAACGGGGTCTTCCACGGTGATAATATGTTTGTACTCATTTTCATTGACCTCATTAAGCATCGCTGCTAAGGTTGTCGATTTACCACTTCCCGTGGGACCTGTTACAAGCACTAAGCCTTTTTCCCTTTTTACAAGCTTTTTATAGATATCAGGAGCGTTAAGATCATCTAGACTTGGGATCTCTGTGGGAATAATTCTAAAAGCCGCAGCAGTATTACCCATTGACTTATAGTAGTTACCTCTAAATCTACCGACATCAGGTACATAGATAGCAAAATCCAGCTCTCCATCCTCTTCATATGCCTTTTTTTGCTTTTCTGTGATGATTGAATAGCACATCTCTTCCAAGTCTTGCGGGCTTAGCGGGGCTAGGTTTACCGGCTTCAGCTTTCCGTCAAGACGAATTTGGGGCTCTGTATTAGCAAGTAGGTGCAGGTCTGAAGATCCATGTGCCACAACGCTTTTTAAGAGTTTTCGAATATCTATTGCCATACCGTCTCCTTTTGGTTTAACTTTTATTCAATAATATTTGGAACGATGAAAAAATCATCCTCTGCATTTGGAGCGTGCTGCATCACATCTTCGATGACATCGCTTTTGCACACTACATCCTCCCTAACGGGCGTACCGCCTTTCAAGGTTGCAAATGTTGCATCCACACTATCGGTATTAAGCTCTTTAAGGTTTTCTACATATTCTAAAATAGAAGCCAACTGCTGCGCCATCTCCTCTTTATTTGCAACGTGCAAGTTTGAAAGTTTTTCCAATTTCTCTATATCAACTACCATATTTTTACCTCTACTGAACAAATTTTACTGAAAATTTAAATTTCTTTTTATAATACTAACAAATTTTGGATTAATTTTAACTATTTTTTTGATACAATAAGAGATTAATCAACAGATACTGCACAAGGAGTCGATATTGAGCCTCACTAGAGAGATAAAAAGGGCAGGTGAACCGTTAAGTTCTGAAGAAAAACTAATGGCTAGCTTTATCAAATATGAACAGTTTTTTAAAAAGTACAAGTACCATCTTCTCATCATACTCATCGCCATTATTGGACTTATCGGCTATATGTTTATTGATTCTTCGCTCAAGCAAAGCAGTTTGAAAAGTGCCAATGAAGCCTTTTTGACACTCAAGCAAAACCCAAGTGACACAGATGCACTACGGCAGCTAGAGCAAAACAATGAAAAGCTATACCAACTTTATATGCTCAATAGTGCATTAAAAAACAAAGAGTATGAGGGATTATCCAAGCTCAGTGCCACGGCTGAGATTCAAGATATCGCTTCTTACCATCAAAAGCTGCAATCGCAAGATCTAGAGAGTTACTCGGGTGTGTACAGGGATTTAGCAAACCTTATACAGGGATACCATCTTTTAAAATCCGGAGAGTTAGATGCAGCGCATGCGGTTTTAAGTAATATTCCGCAAGATTCACAGCTTGCATCTAATGTAAAGATACTGCAACACTATATTGTATCAAAGTAGCCTGACTATGAAACATACTGCACTCATAGGCGCTGTAGCAGCCATTTTATTTTTGAGCGGCTGTTCAAGCAAAAAAGTTTACGAACCCCGTCAGATCGATTCTAAGCTCTCATCGTATTCGTGTGAAAAGATTGTCAACCTCACCGCTGATGGTGCGACCTTGCAAGATGCTACCTATATCTCTAAATCTTCACAAGGAGAGGTGCCGCAGGGGTTTATCTTTTTAAACGATACACATGAGCCTATCTTTGCGGATAAAAAGGGCTTGGTAAAGGTTGGGGATAAACAGATCGACCTTCAAGAGCGTGTAGTCAGTGCTTCGGTGTACGCAGGTGAACTATTGTTTGTGACAAGTTCTAACCGCTACGGTATCTATGATCTAGAAAAAGATGAGATTAGGTACCAAAATATGCAAAATGAAGTATCGATGATCAACACCAGAACTGTCGCTCCCATAAAGATTGACAATCTTTATGTTTTTGCAACCTTAAACGGCAAACTGATGGTTGTAAGCAATAATGAAATTGTACGTGAGATAACAATCACAACACAAGCACCATTTAACAACATCATTTTTTTAAATGTTTTGCACGATACATTAATCGCTGCAACTGCTTCAGATATCATTGCTCTTGGGGGCAAATCTCTACAAAGACACAGTGAAGCTATAGCTGATATTGTACTTGATAATACCTATATCTATCTCTTTACAAAAGATGGGAAATTTTTGCAATTAGAGGATGATTTAACAGTTCGCTCAAAACAGAGTTTTCAATTTGCCAATTTTATTTGGGCGTCAACTTATGAAGGGACGATCTATGCAGTTGAAAAGTCCGGTTATGTACTCTCTTTTGATGATTCCTTGACTCCGTCAATACACAAACTCAAAGACGATATCAGCTCCTACTCCTTTTTAAAAGACAATATCTTTATCAGCGGCGGTAGATGCTATAAACTATGAGCGATCTTATTGCCGCGTTTGAAGAGCATTTAAGCATCACCCAAGCCAAATCCTCGCTTACAGTTTCTTCTTATGTTCAAGATATAAAACAGTATGAAGAGTTTGTAGATGAAGATGTCTCCAAGATCAGTACCGAAAAGGTAATATCGTTTTTAGGTAGCTTTAACAATAAGCGTACACTGAACCGTAAGCTAGCTAGCATAAATGCATTTTTGTATTTTTGTAGTGAGATTGGATTTACGGTACAAAAGATCCATATCCCTATGGCAAAACTGCAAAAGACTCTTCCAAAATATATGGAGTATGAGCAGATACTACAGAAACTCTCAAGCGTTGATTTGAGCAAACCCTTTGCAAAACGGGACTATGCTTTTGTACTTTTTCTCTACGCTACGGGAGCTAGGGTGAGTGAAGCGATCAATGTACAAAAAGATGATATTGAAGAGGGATGGGTCAAGATACGCTTTGCCAAAAATCAAAAAGAGCGCGTAGTGCCCGTTGCAAAACCCGCTCTTGATGCATTGAACGAATATTTAAAAAATAGAGAGCAAAGAGGGTCATATCTTTGGTTAAACTACAACAGTAAACCCATCAGCAGGATTACTGCGTATAAAATAGTAAAAAAACTTCTTAACGTATCACCACATTTTTTAAGACACTCCTTTGCATCTTCTTTGATACTTGGCGGAGCAGATCTACGGATAGTGCAAGAACTCCTAGGGCACAGCGATATCAACACCACCTCAATCTATACACATATAAAACAACACAACCTCAAGCAAACGATTGATGATTTTCATCCACTCAGGAGCTAACATGAAGATGATGCTAGAGTATTTTATGCACAAAAAGATCCTTTTTAAACAGTTTGAAACTATTGACGTCCGGTCATTGAATAGTAAAAAAAAGGTAAAAATATATCTTGGCGTTGATCAAAAGAGCTATTATAATGTTATAATTGCAGTAACAAAAAAATCACGAATTTTGCAAAAAGAGGCGATACAGTTGAATGAATTAGTAAACACTCTAGAAAATATAAAAGGTATTACGATCAAAAAAAAGCATCTATACCTCGATGCACCCATATGCAGTAAAGCAACGGTGAAGCTACAGCAGTTAAATTGGAAAATTCATGATATTGGCTGATATAGGAAATAGCTACATTAAGGTGTATGAGCGCGGATCAATCATTCGACTAGGTATCGATGATGGGATCAAAAAATATGATGCTACAAAACTTTACTTCATCAGTGTAAATAATAACATCAAAAAAATCCCCTCATCATGGATCGATATTAGCGACACCATAGAGGTAGATTCCTCATACAGAGGTTTAGGTATTGATAGAAAAGCTGTCTGTATGGCCGTAACAGATGGTGTGATCGTCGATGCAGGAAGTGCTATCACAATCGATATAATGCTAAACGGTGTTCACCTCGGTGGATATCTTCTTCCGGGAATTGAAAAGATGGTTGCGTGCTATGCACAGATATCTGATAAACTCAACTGCCGATTCAACCCAAATATTGAACTTGACTACTTACCGCAAAATACACAAGATGCGATAAGCTACTCAATCATTCAGTCGATAAAAGGATTGATAGAGCAAAGCCAAAGAGGAAGCGTCTATTTCACCGGAGGCGACGGTAAGTTTTTAAGCAAACTCATACCAAATAGTATCTACGACGAAACACTTATATTTAAAGGGATGATGAAAGGATTACAATGTTAACAATAGCACTACCAAAGGGTAGAATTGCGCAAGAGACACTACAGATGTTTGAAGCGATATTTAACAAGGAGTTTATTTTTGATGATAGAAAATTAGAATTGGTCATTGATGAGTTTAAATTTTTACTTGTAAGAAACCAAGATGTTCCTACCTATGTACAGCATCAGGCTGCCGATATCGGTGTTGTGGGGCTTGATGTGATCGAAGAGAAGGAGTTAGATCTAATCAAACTGCTTGATCTTAATATCGGTCGCTGCAAAGTCGCTATCGGCATAAAAGCCGGACAACCGCTTGATCTTTCCAAGCCAAGCATCAAAGTAGCCACAAAGATGACCAATATCACAAAGAAGTATTTTGCCAAAAAAGCTATCGGCGCGGAAGTGATAAAACTTTACGGCTCTATTGAGCTTGCACCTATCGTCGGGTTGTCGGATATTATTGTCGATATTGTCGAAACCGGTACGACGATGAAGCAAAACGGATTAGAAGTATCTGATACGATCATGGAATCTTCTGCATATCTTATCGCCAATAAACATAGTTATTACAGTAAAAAAAGTGAAATTTTAACGCTACATAAAAAGTTGGAAGATTTAGTAAACTCCTATAAGTAGGAATCTAGGAGGACTTAGAAAGAGGCAAACCTCTTTCTAAAGGGTATTTATCTGATATAGTCAAATGGAGTTTCTACAACATTCTTTCTATCAACGATATATGGAATAAATGCAACTTCTCTTGCTCTTTTAATCGCTTGCGATACAAGGTCTTGGTGCTTTTTACAGTTTCCTGTCAATCTTCTTGGCATGATTTTATATCTTTCACTCAATGAATGCTTCAATAACTTCAAATCTTTGTAATCGATAAAATCAACTTTTGCTTCACAATATTTACAATATCTTTTCTTAAACTTTCTTCTTTCAGCCATCTATTTTCCTTTAAAACGGTACTTCTTCATTATCAATATCTATCTCAGGGATATTTTCAGCTTGAGAATTTTGCGGTGCACTGTGTGGATTGCTGTTTTGCGCAGAGTTTGCGTATCCGTTTTGCGGTGCAGGTTGTGAATATCCACCGCCTTGCGCATCGCCTTTGCTATCAAGCATCTGGAGGTTTTCAACCGTAACACTATGCTTGCTTCTTTTTTGTCCACTTTGATCAGTCCACTGTTCCAAAACCAATCTTCCCTCAACTAAAACCTTACTACCTTTTCGCAGATACTGGTTTGCTATCTCAGCCGTTCTCCCAAACATCGATAGGTCAACAAAACAGACTTCCTCTTTTTGTTCGCCCTGTTGGGATTTGTACTTTCTGTTTGTAGCGATTCCGACTTTAGCGATCCCTAGACCACCTTGAGAATATCGCAACTCTATATCACGCGTTAGATTTCCAACCAGTACTACTTTGTTATACATAATGTTATCCTATTTAACTTTTGATACCATCTTGTCAAATTCTAAAAGCTCTTTTTTAGAACTAAACTTAACAGTTAAGAACTTGATTACACTCTCGTTAATTCTGTAGTTTCTTTCTAATTCAGACACTAATGATGATGGAGCTTTCATGTAAAAAACAACATAAAATCCTCTTTTATCACCCTCTACTTCGTACGCTAAGTTTCTTGTACCCATCTCATCTTTAGCAACAATCTCGCCACCGTTACTTGTAATGATAGATTCAAACTTTGCAATCTGTTCTTGTGTTTCCTCTTCCGTTAGTGTCGGCTTCAACACAAACAGACTCTCATAACTATTCATAACTCTCCTTTTGGTTATTAAGCCCTGTGACTAACGCTTTTTTTAGCAAAGCCAGAGCAAGGTTTAAAGTGGCAATTATATCGTAATTTTATTAAATTTATATTAAAACCAAGTAGTAAAAATAGACTCCGAAAACGGAGTCTATGAAGAAGTGCTCTATTGCATCTGTTTCATCTTGA
>JBNJHJ010000005.1:0-21011 GCA_051748365.1 Campylobacterota bacterium | reverse complement strand
TCTGTACTCAAAAAAATTATACCCCACAGCTGCGGTAAGATAACTATTGTAATTTCCTTCAAAATCGTTGCTATACAGATGCCGAAGCGTCATATCATACAACTTTTTTCGCAATGAAAAGGTTGACAATACGGAACTAAAATCTGCTTCTTCGTGGGAGTAATACGTTTTTAACCCCAGATCGATATCATTGCCAAATGAGAAGCGAAACGTGTTTTCCATCTCGCCGGTAACTCGCTTATCATCTTTATCATAGCTGTAGGGTTGATTTAATGAGTGGTAAATAATCTCCTCTTCATTAAATCCGTAAAAGTACTGCTTCAGGTAGAGATTATACCCTCTTGCAGGGGTAGTAACGGCAAACATCTGCTGCTGTATGGGGTTGAGGTCTTCATATTTAATATCCTCTTTCTCTTTTGCAGGGAGTGTATAGCGGGCGCCTGCTTTGATATTGTGGTACCCATACTTATAGGGTTTTATCAAATCGGTAAAGATTTCTGCCTCGTGATAGTTTCGGTAGTACTCATAATCGCTGCTGTCATCACTAAAGTTCACATGCGTCATATAGAGATTTTCACTCAATGAAAAGTTCAAATAATCTCCCAAAGCTTGCGAATAGAAAGTAATTGGAGCACTTAACTCTACCTGAGTTGCTTCTAAACCTTCACGCCTTGTATAGTTGCTGTGTGTGATATCGGCAGAGTACAGCAAATTATCGACAAGCAGTCGATTGCTAAATTTATGTAGCTGCGTTTTAGGAAGCTGCTGCAAAGTGTCGTCGTTGGATTCTTTACTCATATCATCATAATGCTTTGCATAGATCCCCCCAAAATAGTGCTCATCACGCGCATAGTAGTTGATCTTTGATTCAACAAGCTCCCCCGTAACAGAAGCTGAAACCTCCTCTTGGGTCGTGTAATCAAAATAATCGATGGAAGAAACATCTTTGATATCAAGATACAACCCGTCTTGAAATCCACTAAAGACGCTTGCATCATCATAAAAAAACTCAAACCCCTTGCTACGGTCATTTTCTAAATCATACTTTTTCACATAGCGCGGCTCTATCTCAAATCGTCCGACTTTTATATGCCCGCTTGAATCGACACTATCGACAAAACGAAAAGTGGTGTGCAAGCCCCGACTTCGCTCAGTTCTAATTTGTGGATTCAGTTCTAAATCCCACCACAAAGATGGCGCAATAAAGATCGGTTGTTCATAAAAAAATCCATCATCACCGCTTACGCCAAGTAGCGGTGTCAGCAGCCCGGTTTTACGTTCACGGTTGGTTGAAACCTTGAGATAGGGAAGATAAAACACCGGTACGTCGTGGATATAAAGCACGGGGTTGACCATACTCAGCGTTTGTGCCTGCGCGTCATGTTTCATAGAAGAAAATTTGATCGCCCAATCAGGGTCGTTGGGGTCGCAGCTAGAAGTAAGCGCATCTTGTGCGAAGTAGAGATTTTGCTTGTGCTCTCCCTCTTTTGCCTTTATCCAAAGCTTACTATCATCATCAACAAAGAAAAAAGGAACAAAAAGCGATTCTTCATTTTGAAGGTCGATCCTTGCTTCATTGCTTGCAAGCGTGATTTGGTTTGCATCAATAAGCAGCACGTCGCCAAAAAGCTGTACAATCTTTTTTTCGCTATTGTAAATCACTTTTTTTGCATAAAAATATTTGTCTTCATGCAGCAAAACAACGCCGTCATCGCTTTGGATAACATCACCGTCGATATCAATATCTACACAGGTAAGCTCATACTGCTTTTGTGCATAGATAAGTGTAAAAGAAAGTAAAAACAGTACTACAAATCTAAACATCTACAACAACACACTTAGCAACTTTATCATGCAGTGTCTGTCTGTTTTTGTCAAAAAATGCGATGATAAACCCAAGATAAAAGATCACTTCACTCACAACCCGAAAGATAGCGCGCGTAAGAGCTGCCATAAAAGAGGGAGTATCAAGTGTTTGTACCTCTAAAACCCGTATCTTCATCGCAATTTTTCCTAAACTCGCTCCATACTGGTAGATAAAAAAGGTGTGGTACAAAATTTTGACAATTACAATTTGTAAAAAAGCGCTATTGATTATAGCCATCGTTTGCACCATACTTTCTGCTTGTGCGATAGCATCCCAAAAAATAATCACAAAGATAAAAGAGATTAAAAAATCATCAATAGCATAGGAAAATACTCTTTTTCTCGTATCGGCAACATTTATCCCCTCTCTGTAGAGATGATCTTGTAATTGTTCTTGATTCATTCAATCGCCTGGTATGCAATATCGGTTCTGCACTGTTTGCCCTCAAAATGCACTTGCCCGCACAGCGCGTACGCTCTATCTCTAGCTTCTTTGACGCTATCTCCAAACCCCACGCACACAAGCACTCTTCCGCCGCTTGCAAGCAGTGTGTCATCTTCTTTTTTAACCCCTGCATATGCAATATAGGAATTTTGTGCCAACTGTGTATCAACGATATCATCAACAATGATCTGTGCGGGAGTGCTGCTTTTGTAGGGATAATCTTTACTTGCCATCACTACCCCTACTGCTTTTTGCTCACTCATTACAACTTCCAAATCGTGTAATTTTCCGCTTGCCGCAGCCATAAAAAACTCGCTTGCGGGTGTTTTAAGTAGCGGCAGCAATACTTCACATTCAGGGTCTCCAAAACGTACATTGTACTCCAGTACCTTTGCCTCGCTGCCTACAATCATCAATCCGATAAAAAGAACACCTTTAAAGGGATTATCTTCTGCAATCATCCCCTCAAGCGTAGGAGTGACGACTCTATCTTCTACCTGCTTTTTTAAACGCGCATCGATCAAAGGCGTGGGAGCATAGGCACCCATTCCGCCGGTGTTTGGTCCCGCATCGTTGTTTAAAAGTCTTTTATGATCCTGTGCAGCCGGCAGCAGTACAAAATCTTTGCCATCACATATAGCAAACATCGAAAGCTCATACCCGTCTAAAAACTCTTCTACCACAATCGCCGTGCCTGCATCTCCAAAACTTTCACCCCTAAGCATATCTTTTGCCGCAGCTTTAGCTTCTTCGTGAGATTGCGCGATGATGACACCTTTGCCGCCGCAAAGCCCGTCGGCTTTGACGACAATCGGCGCTTCTAAATCATCGATAAATACACAAGCCTTTTCATATTCGCTTGTTTGAATGTATCGTGCAGTGGGAATATTATGTCGTTGCAAAAAGTTTTTCATAAAGATCTTTGATCCCTCTAGCTGCGCAGCCTTGGCACGTGGCCCAAAAATCGTCAATCCCCTCTTCTCAAAAACATCTACGATCCCCGCAACCAAAGGTGCTTCAGGTCCTACTACCGTCAACTCAATCGCTTTTTGCTGCGCAAAATCTGCTAACTGTTCAAAATCCTCTATCGCTACGTTTTGTCCAAAATCCTCCGTAGCACCGTTACCGGGTGCAAAATAGATATTTTTAACCGCACTATCTTGAGAAAAAGCCCTGCCTATAGAGTACTCTCTACCGCCGCTACCAACTATCAAAACATTCATTTATCTGCCTTATGCATGTAAAATTTAAAAGATTATATCTATCGTTTTCAAAAACTGCAGATATAATCTTTAATTCCCAAGCAAGCGGTTCGTATTGAGTGGCCCATATAAAGCCAACGGTGTGGAAGGGAGTGTTCCATTAGGCCACAACTTCTCGCTTAGAAGCTCAAACGAAGCCATCGTCACACAAGAACACTACATAGTTCCACAAAAACATAGTGTTGGACCCCCGAAGTGTACGAAGTATCGACTTGCTTAGGAATTATTCAAAATTATAACAAACTTTTGTAAATATTTACTTTTAGCCGATTGTTACTTCTTTGTAACTTTATTGCATTAAGATTGAACTTACTCTTAAATTGAACAAATGGATAAATCATGCTTGATGCAAAGTGGAAACATGTAGTTAAAAATATAGAGATATCGTTTGAACCTATCATTAGCTGCAATACGGCAAAAACCTATGGAGTCAATGTAGGGTTTGGTAATATCCAAAACTGCGGAAGGTATTTTTCAATCCATAACCTTTTCGATGATGCGTTTGATGATGGGGTACTGTATCAGCTTGATATCGAGTTGCGCAAACTTGCCTTTTTAAAGTACCAAAATCTCAAGCAAAGTTCACTCAAAATTTTCTATCCGCTTGATAACCGCTTGATGTATATGAGTGATTACAGAAGCGGCAATACCGACAAGATATTAGAAAAGCTACAACTTTCAAAGAAAAATCTCTACTATGAAATTTCCGATAGAGACAGTCTCAAAGACCCCATGTCTATTAAAAACACGATCAGTACTTATAAAAACGAAGGTTTTAATATCTTACTGAGTGATTTCGGTGTCGGGATGTCAAGCTTACAGCTGCTGTACTTTAGCAATCCAAGAATCATCAAACTTGATAATTTTTGCACCCGTGATATCGTAACAAGTATCAAAAAAAGGCATTTTTTAAAATCTATCACCGAGTTAGCCCACTCTATGCAAGCACAAGTTATTGCAAAAAATATACAAACAAAGCAAGAGTACTACATCCTTAAAGAGATGGGTGTAGATTATATTCAAGGCGGTATTGCGCAAGAGGAATCTTTGGCTGATAAAGCGATCAAAAAAGAGTATAAATTTATTGCACAGTGCAACAGTGAAGATAAAAGAGTCGAAGAAAACGACACCTTGAAAGACTCCTTTATCCAAACAGATATTCAAGCACTTGAAGAAAATGCAAGTATGTATGAACTCTTTACCTATTTTCAGCAAAATCCCCACAGCAGCTTTGTTCCCATAGTCGATACACACAAGATGCTTATTGGTGTTATCTATGAAACTGATATCAAAAAGATCTCATACTCACAGTATGGCTTAGCTTTAGCCAAAAATAACTCTTTTGGGGCAAAACTCTCATCCTATATCAAACCCGCCGCATGGGTTGAACAATCGTGGGGCGTGGATAAAACACTTGAGATATATAACCGATATGATGATAATAAGGGGATTTTTGTCACAAAAGATAGTGTCTATTACGGATTTATCACCGTCAAAAGTTTGTTAGAACTATCATATAAAAGAAATCTTCAGATCGCACAAAATCAAAACCCCCTGAGCAAACTACCGGGTAATTCGATGATTGAACAGTATCTGCACGGATGCAGCAAAACAGAAAAGATTTACCACCATATCGTTTATTTTGACTTTAACGACTTCAAACCCTTTAACGACACCTACGGATTTCGCCAAGGAGATAGAGCGATTTTGATCTTTACCGATATTTTAAAAAAGAAGTTGCCAAATGATAGTTTTATCGCCCATATCGGTGGGGATGATTTCTTTGTAGGCTTTGATAATTTTGTGTATGAAGAGGTGTTTGTTTTGATTCAAAAAGTGTGTGACGAGTTTGCCAAACAGGTTAGTTCGTTGTATAAAAGCAAAGATAGAGAAAACGGATATATTAAGGTTAAAGATAGATTTGGTATCAAAAGGGAGTTTGGGCTACTAAGTGTGAGTGCGGCAATTGTCGAAATCTATAAAGCTTTGGATATGAATCTTTTAGATAGCAGCATTTCAAAGCTTAAAAAAGCTTCGAAAAAATCCCCCATACCCCTTGGAATTTCGCTGCACTCAAGCCTTGGGGATATTAATTCCCCGTAGCTTCTTGTGCGTATTTGTACCCTAGGTCATACGCTTTTAAGTTTAACTCATGTACTTTTTTAGGAACTTTAGAAAGCATTACCTCTTTTAAAGTCTCCTTTTCAATCGGTTTCATGATGTAGTTTGCAATAGCCAAAGCGACAACCGATTGAGTAATCACATTGCCCACTTCCTCTTTTGCAATCGTAATGATAGGAATCTCTACGATATTCCATCTTTTTCTATCTGCATCAGTGGGTGTGATCAAGTTTGGTTCAATCACAATCGTACCCCCGTCACTCACACCGTCTTTAAACAGATCATATGACTTTTGTGCCACAGAGAGCATAAAATCGATCTCTCCGTCATTTGCGTATGGATAAAAGATCTCTTCATCATCTAAGATGATATCAACAACCGTCGGACCTCCACGTACTTGTGAAGTATATGTTGCCGTCTTTTGCCCGTAACCGCCGGTTTTAATCTTTGCCGCAGCAAAGATTTCTCCTGCAAGAAGTACACCCTGTCCACCGACACCGGTAAATCTCATTAATGTTCTAGCCATTGTGTAACTCCTTATATTTTTTTCTCAAAGTCATTTTGAGTAATTTTGCCTCTTTGACCTTGATGTGCTGCTTTGATATCTTCATACATATCACAATACTCTCTTGCATTTTCATCATGTTTTAACACGCCTGTAGGGAACTTGTTAAGCTTCTCTTCATCACTAAGCTTTTCATATTTTGCTTTTGGCGTTGTGATAGAATCGATCCACTCAAGATTCTCCATAGCACTTCCCATCTTGTTTTTTCTTCCAAGATTTACGTGGCAGTTACTCATTACGTCAAAGAAAGCAAACCCTCGATGTTTAAACCCTTTTACAAGTACCTTTTCAAGTTTTTTAGGATTAAGCATCGTTTCTCTTGCAACAAAGCTTGCACCGCTTGCGATAGCAACGTCACACGCATCAAAAGTCGGATCGATATTCCCCGCTTTTTGACTTACTGTCCACATCCCTTGCGGAGTCGTAGGAGACGTCTGTGAATTTGTCAACCCGTAAATAAAGTTATTAATCATAATGAAATTAATATCGATATTTCTTCTACATGCATGAATCGTATGGTTTCCACCTATAGCCATCGCATCCCCGTCACCTGCAACACAGATTACGTGTTTATCCGGATTAGCAAGTTTTACGCCCGTTGCCCATGCAAGTGTTCTACCGTGGGTTGTGTGGATTGTATTAAAATCAACATAGGAAGAAAATCTTCCGCTACATCCAATACCCGAAACCACGCACACATCATCTTGGTCCCAGCCGCATGATTCAATCGCACGGATAACCGATTTCAAAATTACACCGTCACCGCATCCCCAACACCATAGTGTCGGCATCTTTTCAAGTCGTAAGTATTTATCATAATTATAAGCCATCTTAGAATACCTCCTTGACTTTTGTCACAATCTCATGAGGAGAGATAGCACGGCCGTTTACTTTGTAAAGTCCCTCTATATCAAGTCTACTAGAAACTCTCTCTACCTCTTCGGTATATTGTCTAATGTTGAGTTCAACACACAATACATTTTTGACCGTATCGGTTAACTCTTTGATCCGTTTTGCAGGACTTGGCCATAAAGTGATAGGTCTAAATAATCCCGCCTTTACTCCATCTTCTCTTAGGTGCTTGATCGCCTCTTTTGCTGCTAGTGAAACCGAACCGTACGCAATGATCAGTACTTCACCCTCTTCTCCGGTCAAATCATCACACATAAACTCTTCATTAAGTTCTAATTCATCTGTATGATTCATCACCTTATCTTCAAGTCTTTGGATCAGTTTTCTACATGTTTCGATCTCTTCTGTAGGGAAACCTCTTCCATCATGGTGAAGACCTGTAAAATGGTATCTATACCCTTCAAACATCGGATTTAAAACCGCTGCTTCGTCAGGACCTACATCGTAGGGTCTGTAATCTTTTGGATCACCGTCAAAACGTTTTCTTGGCTTGATACCTGCTTTGACCTCTTCAAGTTCAGGAACCATCGCCTTACCGTGCATATGCCCGATAGTTTCATCGGTAAGTACGATAACGGGTTGCATAAATCTATCAGCAATATTAAATGCTCTTACCACTTCGGTATAGCACTCTGCTAAATTGCCCGCACAAAGCGTGATCGATCTGTAATCTCCGTGGCTTGGGTTTCTAGCCTGTCTTACGTCCCCTTGTGATACACGCGTAGGAAGACCGGTACTTGGACCGCCTCTCATAACGTTTACCAAAACCAAAGGAACCTCTGCCATCTGTGCTAACCCTAAGTTTTCAGCCTTCAGCGAAACACCCGGACCGGACGTTGCCGTCATCGATCTCACTCCACTCATCGCCGCACCTACGGTTGCAGCAATCCCTGCGATCTCATCTTCCATCTGAATACAAGCACCGCCTGCAGCAGGTAAAAGGTCTGAAATGGTATGCATCACTTCACTTGAGGGAGTAATAGGATACCCTCCAAAAAATTTACAGCCTGCATCCACTGCAGCCATAGCCGATAAATCATTACCCGTAGATACTATTTCTCTAGTTGCCATCTTTTCTCCTTAAGTGCTCAAAATTCTATAGTTGTTATCTTTGATAGCTTGAGCTCTCTGTTTTGCTTCATCGCTAAGTTTTGCAAATTTGTATTCCGATTTATCTGCAACGTAGATTGCAAAATCGGGACAATTAAGTTCACAGTCATTACATCCGATACAATCATTCGGTGCGACAATCTCAACCATTGCTCCTAGTGTAGAAGTAGGCTCAAGTCTCATCGCTAGTACTCCGGCAGGACATACTGAAACACAGATATCACATGCTTTACATCTATCTTCGTCTACCCATACAGGAGTGTTTGACGGTGCTTCCATTAATGCCATTTTTTCCCCTTTGATTACTTTTATTGGTTAAAACTTACGAGATTCGAAGTTTCTACATTGAAGTTTACCTAATCTTTTTTGATATTATTTTTAATAGATTGTAATTAAAGAAAAAAACTCACTACATGTGACGTTTTGAAGCACTTTAGTTAAAATGGATTTTTTTTTGATTTTTCAATAAAAAAATATTATTTTATAAAATTGCCTTAATGCTTATGTGTTTCGTTTTTATACATATAAAATTAGCTATCAAGCAAAAAGGTATATTTATCTAAACCCCAATATTTGGGGTTTACTGAGCATAACCGTAACACTTGAGAGTAAAAGTGTTACTTTTTGGATATATTTTCAAACTTTCCCGTGGCACAAGAGATAAAACTTTTTGCTTTTGCCGTAGCGTTTTGTAACCCCTCTAGATTCTCATCACAAGCAGGGTATCCCATCGTTTTGAGTTTTTGGCGCAACAGAGGAATCTGATCTTCTTCTAATTTCACTGTTACCACTCGTGGCATCTTCTCTAAATCTATCTCAACCTCTTCAAAAAGTTTACCCAACTCGTTTTTAACCGTTGTCGCACAACCGCCGCACTTGATATTATCCACTTCTATACTATATTGCATCTTTGCCTCCTTCATTGCATGCATGTAGTGTAACTATCTGTAAGTTAAAATATGATAAAATATTTACTTTAATTAATAGTAATTATGAGGATTGAGTATAATGTATATAGCGTTTGAAGGAATCGACACTGCAGGCAAAAGCACACAACTGCAACTGCTAAGTCAAAAGATTGATGCATTCACCACCAAAGAACCCGGCGGATCAGATCTAGGCAGATCAATTCGTGAAATAGTACTGCATCAAAAAGATATCTCAAAAGAAGCAGAAGTACTGCTTTTTTTAGCTGACCGTGCTGAACATATTGCAAAAACGGTAGCACCCAACATCGAAAAAACGATCTTAAGCGATAGAAGTTTAGTTTCAAATATCGCCTATGCAATGGCAAACGGTTTTAATTATGAGCTTCTTAAGCAGCTCAATCTTTTTGCAACAAAGAGAATTTTACCAAACACTGTTTTTATTTTTAAACTCAATAAACAGACCCTAAGACAAAGATTATCTTCAAAATCTCATGATAAAATAGAACAGCGAGGAATAGACTATCTGTTGGAAGTGCAGGATAATTTAATCTATACAACAAAAAAACTCCAACTTAACCATCACATCATCGATGCAACCCAAGAGATAGAAGAGATTCACGAACAAGTATTAAAGGCGATAGAAAATGATAAAAGCTCTTAGAGGGATGAAAGACTTGCACGATGAAAATAGTGCAAAGTTCAATTATATCATCCAAACTGCATCAAAAATTGCACAAAACTACGGATTTGAATATGTAGAAACACCGCAGTTAGAAGAGGTACGGCTTTTTAAAAGAAGTGTCGGAGAAAGTAGCGATATTGTCGGCAAAGAGATGTATGAATTTGTCGACAAAGGCAATAACCATGTGTGCTTACGACCCGAAGGTACAGCAGGAGTCGTTCGAAGCTTTATAGAAAAAAAGTGCGACAAAGCCGGTGGAAAATACAGATGGTACTACAGCGGAACGATGTTTCGCTACGAACGACCGCAAAAAGGAAGACTTCGTCAATTTCACCAATTTGGCTGCGAAAGCTTTGGAGAAGGCAGCGTGTATGAAGATCTCAACATTATCTTGATGATGCAAGATATTTTTGACGCTTTAGGGATTGCATACAAACTCATCATCAACTCTCTTGGATGCAGCGACTGTATGGAACCTTACAAAAAAGATCTTGTAACGCAGCTACAAAGCTTAGAAGGATTGTGTCAAGACTGCATTCGCCGTATCGATACCAATCCGGTGCGAGTTTTTGATTGTAAAGAAAAAAGCTGTAATGAGATTTTGCACCATATGCCACGGCTAACGGACAATCTGTGTGATAGTTGCGATCATGATTTCACCACACTCCAGTCGCTTTTAGATAGCTTTGGCGTTGCGCACAAGATCGATAAAAACCTCGTTCGTGGCTTAGATTACTACAACAAAACCGCCTTTGAGTTTGTCAGCGATGAAATAGGAGCTCAAAGTTCCATCGCAGGGGGAGGACGCTATGATAAGCTTGTAGAGTTTCTAGATGGAAAACCCACTCCTGCGGTTGGATTTGCCATAGGGATCGAGCGGATTATGGATCTAGTGACGCTGCCACAAACTCAGCGCAACGGATGGTATTTTGGCGCTATGAGTGAAGAGGCGCTCCCCCATATCTTAAAACTTGCACACCAAAAAAGAACCGATGAATACGCTGCGGTTGCATACAGCACAAAAAGCTTAAAAGGCCACCTTAAAGCTGCAGATAAAACAGCTGTGCGCTACTGTGCGGTGATCGGTGAAGATGAACTTGCAAAAGACAGTATCTGGGTAAAAGATTTAGAAACCAAAGAGGAACGGGTTGTGCAACTACAGAGTCTATAATATAGAGGATTATCTATGAATTTCATGCAACTAATAAAAGAAGACTTTGCCAACGTTAAAAATCAAGACCCTGCTCTTAACTCATCGATTGAACTTTTTTTCAACTACCCGGGTCTTTGGGCACTGTTTTTTCACCGCAACGCCCATACTCTATACTGCAGGGGATGGAAAAAGTTAGGCCGTTTCGTTTCGGGATTGGGACTGTTTTTAACCGCTATTGATATCCATCCCGCAGCTAGAATCGGAAGACGTGTATTTATCGATCACGGCATAGGCGTAGTTATCGGAGAAACAACTATCGTGGGTAATGATGTAATTATCTACCAACAGGTAACGCTTGGGGGAGTAAGTCTCAACAAAGGCAAGCGCCACCCAACTATAGGTGATAACGTCGTAATCGGCGGCGGAGCCAAAGTGTTAGGTAATATCACTATTGGAAACTATAGCAAAATAGGTGCAAACTCCGTAGTCGTCAAAGATGTACCGCCTGATTCTACCGCTATCGGTGTACCTGCGCGTATCATTCGAAGAGGACGCGATAAAAGTCCCTTTAGCCACAACAAACTCCCTGATATCACCAAAGAGATGTTTGAATATCTTATCAAAAGAGTAAAAATTCTTGAAGATGCCGTTATTAGCGGGGAAAAAGATATCATTTCAAAAGAGGATAAAGAGTTAGAAAAGATTTATCAAGCCTTTATCGATGCAATGAAGTAGAATTTAAAACATCGTGTAAATTACACTGTTTTGAAACTTCATACTCTCGATCTTTCTCTCAAGTACGATCTTTTCCTCTTCCAAAGATTGTACTTGTACACGCAATTTTTGTATATCTTGACTTTTGTAATATATCTCATTGGCAAGGTATACCTTTGGGACGAATAAGATTAAAAATAAAACGATTGAGAAGATGATAATAAAAAAAGTGAAGATATTGATAACTGATGTGGCATCCTCTCTTGCAGCATCAGCTAATATATTTTTATGACCTATACTTGTAGCCATCAGCAACCGCCAAATTGAAAGACTCGAAGTTTTGCACTTCTACTTCGTGGATTGTGCGCGCACTCTTGCTTTGTTGCGACAAGGGGCTTTTTTGTAATCACTTTACCTAAAGCATTGTCATTACCACATTCACAGCGAAACGCATCTTGTGCACAGACACAGTTTTGCGACCATTTTTTAAACCGCTGCTTGACGATTCTATCTTCTAGCGAATGAAAAGTGATCAAAGCAATAATCGCACCCTTTGGCTGCATCTTTTGGAGTGCATCAAGTAGCTTTTCAATCTCTAAAAGTTCACTATTTACCTCTATGCGCACCGCTTGAAAAAGAAGCGTTGCAGGGTTGTGTTTGGTTTTTGGCATCACCGATTTTGCAAGACTAGCTAACTCTTGTGCAGTGTGAAAGGGTCTTTGTGAAACAATCGCATCGGCTAGTTTTTTGTAGGGTCTAATCTCTCCATACTCTTTAAAGATACGCTCTAAATCAAGCTTTGAATATCGATTGATTACATCATACGCCGTCAACTCTTGCTGCGTATCCATGCGCATATCAAGGCTTTGACTATGAAAACTAAACCCCCGCTCTAACTTATCAAGCTGCAAAGATGAAACTCCAAAGTCAGCTAATACTCCTGTAATAGGGCGTTCCTGTAGTGAGGGAAAGATGTGAGAAAAGGAGCCTTTATAAATTTTTATATTTTCAGCCAAACGGTTTTGGCTAAAAGCGATCGCTTCATCATCACGATCGATCCCGATGAGTTTTACCCTGTCGCCAAACTGCTCATGAATAGCGCTACTGTGTCCTGCATACCCTAGGGTACAATCAACAAAGTACCCTTGCTTTATGGGTGTAAATACTTCAATTACTTGCTCTAATAAAACAGGAATATGGGGTGCATCAACAGTTTGCATGGGGTTTTAACTCCTCTACACTATCAAAAAAGCACTCTGCATCGATATCGATAAAAAGCTTTTGCGGGGGGATAGTATTAGTGATAATGATGGGGCTAAAATCATAATCTCCCACAATATGTCTGCGTACCTTCATCAATAATGAGTGTTTTAAGCGTGCTCGCATAAGCTGCGTAACGGAATAAAAACTCGTCCCCGCTACGGTATTAAAATAACTTATATCACAGATTTTCACCTCATCTTTATTAAAATACGCAACATTGGCTAAAATCTTCTCCACTCTTCCTTTTGCACTTTTTCTCTCAAGCACGGAATACGGAAGTACAAAAGAGGGGATCATCCCCTTGCTATCTCGCATCGATGCAAAGTACAAACGATAATTAAGTATTTTATTTTTTACCAACTCATAGCCGATCTCTTTAGTTTCAAACTGCAATCTTTTTTCATATAGATTGAGTTTGCATTCTAAAGAGTTGGGTTCATTGGAGGTTTGGATGGAGCTATGCAACTCATGTGCGGGTTTATTTTTGTCCTCTCTTTGGTCTTGAAGTGCATAAAAACAGCCGCAATAGTTTTGGCGGTAGAGTTTATCTTTTTTAGCTAAAATATTTTGCTCTACACCGCCGCCGTTTTTTTGTAGATCGATACTAAAAAACTTCACTCCATGACCGCTTGCGATAAAATCTCCACTTTTTTCTAACTGTTGGAGTGATTTTTTAGGACTTGCTAAAAGCGTTGAGGTAAAGGTATCGATCCCTAACTCTTTTGCCTTTTTAGCAGTGGCTTCAAAACGCTCTTCAAAACACAGATCACATCGTCTCCCCTTTTCAGGTTCATTGGCATAACATTTTGTCTGCTTGTACCAATTTTCATAATCATACTCCCCCACAATAAGAGGGATATGGAGCATATCACAACTTCTAGTAACATCCATCAAGCGCAGTTTATACTCACTATAGGGATGGATATTTGGATTGTAAAAATACCCGACTATCTTTTTTTTGGGG
Source organism: Campylobacterota bacterium (assembly GCA_051748365.1). Lineage (GTDB taxonomy): Bacteria > Campylobacterota > Campylobacteria > Campylobacterales > Sulfurovaceae > TCS-49. The sequence goes on along the minus strand of JBNJHJ010000005.1, from coordinate 7,025 downwards.
TACAGCTCTTGAATTTTTTTTAAAAAAAAATGACTATCTACACTACAGCAAATATGAACTAACATCAAACACTCCTAAAAGTTGCTACCGAGGGTAAATTCAAACGTTGATGTTTTATCCCCCTCCTCTTTATCAAGCGGCTTAGAAAAGACAAACTGAATCGGACCGATCGGCGCTAGCCATTCAATAGCAACTCCGGTACTTGAGCGCTCTATCTCATCAAAACTATCTTCCCCGATCATCCCGTAATCATAAAATGCCGCAAGTCGCATATTAGCACTGTCAATAAGCGGAATGCTTGCCTCTACGCTATTTGTAAACATATATCGTCCCCCGATTCTATAATCGTTTTCATTTCTAGGAGAAAGAGAGTTTGAACCGTATCCTCGAAGCGTTCGCACCCCTCCTAAATAGAGCTTTTCATTACGTAGATCGATATCGCTTTGTAAGTTCATATGTCCTGCTCTTGCTTTATAGCGCAATATAAGATCATAATCGATGTAATCACGAAGCCCTAAATACTTTGTAAAAGAAGCTTCTGTTTTGGTAAACTCCGCATCCCCGTTGAGTCCTGCACTTTCTATAGAGGTGTTAAACTTCATCCCCTCTCGCGGAAAGTAATAACTATCGGTATTATTAAAGCTCACACTTGGAATGAGTGAAGCTTTAGCGTATTGTTGCTGCCCTCTATCGTCATTGTGATAGATATCATAATCAACATAAAGATACCGCAAATTTGCATTCCAGTGCCTAGAAAGTCTCCGTCCTACAAAGATCGATCCCCCTAAACTATTTTCTTCATAATCGTATGCGATATATTCTCTATCAAAGATATTAATCCCCGCACTATAGCGACTATCCCACACGCGAGGGTTTGTCACTCGCAAATTATAAGAGGTTCGTTTATCGGAATTCTCAAAATCAACCGCCACATCAAGTCCCGTTCCAAAGATGTTTTTATCTGATACTTCAATATTGTAGATAAATCCGTCATAACTTCCATAGCCTGCACCAAGTACTAAGCTTCCTGTGGGTTGCTCTACAACCTTTACCTCTAAATCCATCTCATTGGCACCGACTCTTTTTTCTAAAATCTCTACACTTTCAAAAAATCCGGTTCTATTGAGTGCGTTTTTAGAATCTTTAAGGTCAGTCAAACTGTAGCGATCGCCGGGTGCTAAAAACACTTCCCGACGGATCACCCTATCGATGGTTTTGCTATTTCCAGAGATCACGACATCGTTGATAAACACCTCTTGATTTGGTTCAACCTCAAACACAAGATCAACCGTTGCATCTTCACTGTTTGGAATCATATCCGGAGTCACCCTTGCATACGCATATCCTCTATCGGCATACAACTCTTTAAGGTGAGTGATATCGTCTCGAAAGTGCTGGATATTAAACACTTCACCCTCTTGAACTTTTAACTCTACACTATCAAGATCGATAATATCTTGCGTTTGCAAAACCTCTATATCACCGATTGTATACTGCTGCCCCTCATCGATCATATATATCTGTTTAGCTTTGTATCCGCCAAAATCAACTTCAAGCAAACCATCAGTCACCGCAACATCAAGATACCCGTTTTGCATATAAAAATCTTTGACTCGTTGCTTATCGTTAGGTACCTCGTTGACTTTTACAATCCCGTCGTTAAGACCCCACATCCAGCCCATGAAATCTCTTTGTCTATTTTGTAACTGTTTTTCAATATCTTTGTGCGAAAAATTTTCATTACCTAAAAACTCTAATCTTTTTATATAGATTTTTTCGCCCTTTCGTACGTTGACATCCAGTTCAATCGAACCCTCATCGCGCACGGTTTCAAACTCTACCACGCTGTCAAAATAGCCTTCAAACTCCAAAAGCGCCAAGATTTCACGCTTTGCGTTAGAGAGCTTTTGCTTTTCATAGACGCTTCCTTTTTTTAATCCTAAATGATCCAATATACTCTCTTTGTCTCGCTCTTTATATCCACTCATATCCACTCGAGACAATACCGGTTTTTCGGTAAATTCAAAGCGAAGCACGCCCTCTTCGTAAAATACTTGAATATCTTCAAAATATCCATATTCAAAAAACTCTTTTATCGCTTTGTTAACCTTTTGCACGTCAACTTCTGAACCTCTAGGGATAGCGACGATATCTTCTGCATTGACCTTTGATAGATGCACCAACCCTTCAAACTCTATATCTTCAACTAACTGCGCGTGGAGCCCCGAAACTAGCAAAAGAAGAAACAGTAATCTCTTCATAAACAACCTTAAATCCAATTTTCGATAAAATTTCCGTAATTTTAAATTTATTATATCCAATACCAAATAAAAGTTAGAAAGGGTTATGATGCAAATTGCGATTGTCGGGCTTGGTTTGATGGGTGGCAGCTTTGCCCTTGGAGTCAAAAACGATACAAACAGAGTCGTTGGCTACGACCACAGTGCCAAAAACAAAGAACAAGCCCTCAATCTTAGATTAGTAGATGCCGTTGTCGATTTTGACGAGGTAAAAAAAAGCGATATCATTATCTTAGCTATTCCCGTTGAAGGGATTATTAAAACATTGCATCAGTTGCAAGATATTAGCAGCGAAACGACCGTGATAGATTTAGGAAGTACAAAAGAGGTGATTGTTGCTGCAATTCCGCCCTCTATTCGCCAAAACGTCGTTGCAGCCCACCCAATGACCGGAACGGAAAAGCATGGTCCCAAAGCGGCATTTGACGGATTATATGAAGGCAAAATCGTCGTTTTGTGTAACACGCAAGACAATGCAACTTTGCACAAAAATAGAGCTCATCAAATCTTTCAAACCCTATCGATGAAGATCGTTTCTATGGATGCAAAGGAACACGATCTGCATGCAGCATTCATCTCTCATATGCCCCATGCCCTAAGTTTTGCACTTGCGCGCGCGGTTTTAACCCAACAAGACCCAAGAAGTATTCTCACCCTTGCTGCGGGTGGATTTAAAGATATGAGTCGTTTAGCCAAAAGTAGTCCTAAGATGTGGAGTGATATATTTAAACAAAACAGTGATAATCTCTTAGAATCGATTGAGTGTTTTGAAAGTGAGTTAGCAAAATGTAAAAAAATGGTACAAGATGGGGATTTTGAAGCGATGGAGGAATGGATCAAAGAAGCGAACAAACTCCATCATATCCTATAAAATAAACGCCTTTTGCATCTGTTGCGTTATTACTTGACGCTTAAAACGTCCCTTTGTAAAAAGTTCAAATGCCAATACCCCTTGAAACAAAAGCATGTCCGCCCCATCTTTATTGTGTTTACCTAACTGTTGTGCAAGCTGTAAAAAGGGAGTTTGTTTTCCATAAATCACATCAACAGCACCCTTTGCCTGCTCCAAAAGTTGCACTAACAATTCCCGCTCAAGCGGCAGACTCTCATCACTCAGCCCTGCTGAAGTGGTATTAACAATCAGATCGTAACTGCTAACGCCAAAGCTGCTCCAATCATAGGTTTTACAAAAATCAAAGCTTGCTAAACGCCCTTTTGAGCGATTAAGCACCGTAACATCAAGACCGTTTTGATCCATAATATACGCAATGGCCTTGGCAGTTCCCCCGGCACCTAGGATCAAAACCTTTTGCTTTGCAAAGTCCTGCACTGCTAGCATAAAGCCCCCCGCATCGGTGTTGTAACCTTTGATAGTACCGTCTTCTTTCACTAGCGTGTTAATAGCGCCTATTCTTTGTGCCGTATTACAGACAAGATCGCAAGCAGCAAATGCCGCCTCTTTATGCGGTACGGTAATATTAGCTCCACTTAGCCCTAACTCGTGAAACCGCTTTTTTAACTGTGCTCCATCATGCAGCAAAACGCGCGTATAGCAGCTTGGCAAACTAAAAGCTTCAAAACACAAATTGTGCATCAACGGAGATTTTGAGTGGCTTACGGGGTTACCGAATATTGCGTAGAGATTTTGCATTATCGCTGTAACAGATCATCAATAGTTGCATGCAAGGCGTTGAGTTTATTTTCCACTTCCATATACTCATACTTTGCCTCGCTATCGGCAACTACGCCCGCGCCTGCTTGCAAGATAACGCGGTCGTGTTTGATCAGTGCTGTTCGTATCGTAATAGCACTGTCCATATTACCGTTAAAACTAAAATAACCCACACTTCCGCTATAAAAGCCTCTTTTTAACCCTTCATACTGCGCAATAAGCTCCATAGCCCGTATCTTTGGAGCTCCTGTCATTGTGCCTGCGGTAAAGGTTGCGGCAAAAAGATCAAACATATCATACTCACTATCAAGCTTTGCCTCAACATCGCTGACCATATGCATCACATGAGAGTACCGCTCTACACGCATCAGATCGGTTACGGCTACACTGCCTTTTTGCGCCACTCTGCCCACGTCGTTACGCCCAAGATCTACTAGCATGATATGTTCTGCTTTTTCTTTTTCATCATGAGTAAGCTCATACTCTAACTCTTTATCTCTATCCTTATTTTTTCCTCGCTTGCGAGTTCCTGCAATGGGTCGAAGCAGAATATTATCCTCATTTAACTGCACCATCACTTCAGGAGAGCTGCCGCAGATGGTAAAATCTTCAAACTCCAGTAAAAAGAGATAGGGAGAGGGGTTTTTACTCCGTAAAACACGGTAAAAACTTAAGCTATCAACCTTTGCAAGCTGTGTATAGCGATTGGAGATAAGGATCTGAAAAACATCACCGCTTTCAATCATCTGCTTCGAATCATTGACAATTTGGGTAAATCTGTCCTTGCCAATGCCAAAAACTCCTTCGCTAGCTTGCGTAATAGGCTCTAGAGGAATGTATGAGCTACTGCTTAAAAGCATCTCATGGATGGCTTGCGTGTCGTACTCATCGCTATTGTTTATAATGGTAAGCTTGCTTGATTTGTGTGAATATGCCAAAATCAGCTTCGGGCGCACAAGATCAAGATCGGGAGTTTCTATATCATCTTGGAGATGTTGCATATACTTTTTCAATGTAGGTTCAAATACTTGCACCATGTCATATCCGATAAACCCGATAAATCCGTCTACAAAACTAAAACCTATCTCTTGAGAGAGTTTTTTATATCGTTGCGTATCTAAATGCTTGTAATAATCTTTTAAAAACTCAAACGGAGAAAGTTCTGTTACGGATTGATGCGCTCCGTCATAATAATAGGTTGTTTCCCCTTCGTACCGAATTCGCTCTTTGGAGCCGACGGTTATAAAGCTATAGTTACCTTCACTGCTATTGACGACACTTTCAAACAGCATTGTAATTTGACCTTTAAAATGCTCTTTAACCTTCGCATAGATAGATACCGGCGTAAGATGATCAAGCAGTAGCGATCTATGATCCATCTTTTACCTCAAAAGGAAATGCTCCCTCATTAATCTTATCACTTATACGCGTTCGATGGGCTAACGCTTCCTCTCGTGTTTCATAAGGTCCTACAAGTACTTTTGTTATCTTTTTACCCGATACATCGACTCGGTGAAGATAGTATTTATATCCGCTATCAAGAATTGTATTTAAAAACTTTTTATCAGGCGTTACACGAGATACCGATAGCACTTGAATATACCACCCGTTTGCTACGCTATAGGGATCATGTTCACTATCTTTTGATGTTTCTTGCTCATTTGCTTGAGGCGGCTTAGGCTGCTCTTGCTCCTTAGGTTCGGGTTCTTGCGCCACTGTTTTGTTCTGTTCTACAGGTTGTTGTACGGATTTTTCTTGAGGATTTTGCTCTGGGGTTTGCGTCTTTTGTGCTTCACGCTTTTTTGGATCCCTGAGGTCACTAATCATCTTACTCAAATCATCATTAGCCTCTTGTTCTATAGGAACCTCTTCAAAAAGCGGATCTTCATCTGCCGACATTGCAGGAGCAGGGATTGTTTCTTGCTGCACCTGTTGCTCTTGATTTTCATCACCTGTACCAATAATTACTTTTGTAAGAGAGATAACGACAATAAGTAAAACAATAACAAGTGCTACAATCATCAATATCTTTTTTAACTGTTTTTGACCATTGCCGCCATCAATCATAATATCTTCTAAATTACTCTTTTTGTTATCATTTTCTTCATTCATCATACACTCCCTATATAATCATAACTTACTACAAACAAAGCAAACGCTATTCCAAAACTACATATGCCTTGACCACGAACTCCCACGCTCTTTTTCATACAACCCGTACGGCAGCGTGAGTATATTATATTCACGCGGCAGATCTTGATCGGGAAATACTCGCCACTGCTTGGGCATTCTTGAAGCAAGCTTCATAGAAAGCATCTTACCAAGCTGATACGCTTCTTGCAGTGTCGTATGCCCTTTATGGATATACAGGTGCAAGTGCCCCGGTGTTTTTGTTTCATATGCGGTGAAGTTTAAAAAGCCCTCTTCTCGAAGTAGCAATTGTGCACGGTGCCAAAACCGCTGTGTATCTTTGCCGTTGTAATCGATCACGATATTTTCTACCTTATCTCTACTATTAATCAGTGAGTGAGCAACAACGATCTCTTTTTTAGCGTGAGCATTCATCACCTGTCTAGTTAACCTCTCATCCACGCGTTCAAACTTATTATAAAACGTTCGTCCGTTGTGCGTGATCTTTTCCACAACTCTTGGTCGTTGTACCCAGTAATGATCGCTAATCATCTTAATTAAACTCACGTCCACATTGTACATACTCACTCCCTAGAAATTTTAAATTTTAGTATATCGCTCTATCATAAATAACAAACTTTCGTGCTAACTGCTTTAACTCATCTTTTATCTCTTGCTGTTTTTGCGTATTATTTATATCATCAAGCACATCAGCTATCTTTTCCCCGATGATTTCAAACTCTTTTTCTTTCATCCCGCGAGCCGTGAGTGCGGGTGCCCCGATCCGCACACCGCTAGTGACAAAAGGACTTCTTGTCTCCCCCGGTACAGTATTTTTATTGACCGTAATCCCTGCATTTCCAAGCGCTTCATCAGCATCTTTACCGCTAAAATCTTTGCCCAAAAACGAAAGCAGTACTAAG
>JBNJHJ010000004.1:0-21877 GCA_051748365.1 Campylobacterota bacterium | reverse complement strand
GGGTATTTTGGAGTTATTATGCCAAAACCGATAAGACTACATTTGTCGATGAGATAGACAAGGATGGACACAGCAGCGAATATAAAATAACCGTTGTAGACGAAGATGAGCTTGAAAGTCTTGATAGCGCAATTGTTCGAGGGACTACTTTGGATAAGCCGCAAGCTCCAAAAATCGATCTGATAAAGATGGATGAAAAAAGTATCTATATCAAGTGGCGACCTACCGATGAGCGTGCACAAAGCTATGTGCTTACTAAAAACGGGGAAGTGATTTTAAACAATCTCACCAATACCGTCTACACAGACAAAGAGGTAGAACCGGGCAGAGAGTATCGCTACTCTGTTGTAGCTGTTGATCAATATGGACTGCAAAGCAGAGCAAGTGAACAAGCAAGCCTCTTTTTGCCGCTCATTGTTTCGGAGTAGCGGGTGCCGCATTTAGTAGTACGCTCTTTTGAGCCCTCGAGGTTGCAAGAAGATAGTGGATATGAGTGGATTGCCCAAGATAGCGATAAAGAAAACTTTTTTTTGATCAATACGGGGGAGTTTTTGATCGAAGTGAAAAAAAGGCAAAACGATTATGTTATCAAAGCCGACAAGAGAACAAAACCTGCCCAAGTAGAAGAGATCAAAAAAGCGCTTTTGCAGTTAGCCAAAGTGCTTGACCTTGATATATTGCAGCAAAATACGGTTCCTAAGAATCAAAAAAAAGCATCCAAATACCTCAAAACAATCACCGATTTTGGAGAGTATAGTTTTGATAGTGCCGTGAATGTCGAAGTGGGGTTTGGTAGCGGGAGGCATCTTCTCTATCAGGCAAAGCAAAATCCTCAAGAACTTTTCATCGGCTTAGAAGTGCACACCGCATCGATAGAGCAGGTGTTGAAGCAGTTGCATCTACAAAATATTGAAAATGTGTTTATTTTAAACTATGATGCTAGGTTGTTTTTAGAGTTACTGCCTTCAAACAGTTGTAAAAATATCTATGTGCATTTTCCCGTTCCGTGGGACAAAAAGCCTCATCGCAGGGTGATTTCACAAGAGTTTGTACAACAAAGCATGCGGGTTTTACAAAAAGAGGGTGTATTAAATTTGCGAACAGATAGCCAAAACTATTTTCTTTATAGTTTTGAAACCTTTATGGGGTTAGATGTATGTGAATGCAAGATATGTAAAAATTTGGATATTGCGGTAAGTAGTAAATATGAAGATAGATGGAAAAAACAGAAGAAAAACATTTATGATTTTTACGTTAAAAGTTTAGACGATACGCATAAAGAGCAAAAACACTACTCTTTTGATTTTACAAAGTCGCTGCAACTGTCAAAAGTGCGGTATGAAAGTTTTAAATTTGAGCAGTTTTTTATCCGTTTTGAGCGGGTTTTTGATATCGGAGGGGCTAAGCTTTTAAAGTTGAGTTTTGGAAGTTTTAATAAGCCGGAAAATAGGTATATCGTAGTAGAAAAAGATAGGACGTATTACCTTTTTCAAAAGCCGGTAAGTACGTATGCTAACTTTTTAGCGCATCAAAAATTAATGGAGATGCTGTAATGGCAAATGTGATCAAGATTTCAAATCTTACTCTTTCTTACGGGGCTGATACAATTTTAGAAGAGGTAAATCTATCGATTAAAAAGGGAGAGTTTGTGTTTATCACCGGTCCAAGCGGAAGCGGTAAATCGACCTTTTTAAAATCACTCTACGGCGCGATGCGTCCAAAAGGGGGAATGCTCAATATCGGTGGTATGGATTTGACAAAAGTACCATCGGCAAAGTTGCAAAAGCTGCGGCGCCATATCGGCATCGTGTTTCAAGATTATAAATTAGTCAATGAGTGGAAGGTGGATAAAAACGTGCAGTTGCCGCTTTTGATTGCAGGGTATTCTAATCAAGTGCTAGAAGAACAAACCAAAAAGCTGCTATCACACGTAAAGCTTTCACACAAAGTCGATAAATATCCCTATGAACTCAGTGGGGGAGAGCAGCAAAGGGTTGCTATGGCAAGAGCGCTAGCGCATAACCCCTTTTTGATCTTAGCCGATGAGCCTACCGGAAACCTTGATGAGTACTCGGCAAATGTGGTGTGGGAACTGTTAGAAGGTGCCAACGCACAACTTGATACTACCATCGTAGTAGTAACGCATAATATCCCCTCACATCTAAGTATCCCTTTTCGAGAATTTACCATTAAAGACGGAGTTGTGTATGAGATCTCTTAAAAGCCACATTTCACTTTTTTTGCCGCTTGTAGCGATCTTGTTTGGGTTGCAGTTTGTGCTTTCATTTGATAGGATTGTCGGATTTTTTGAACAGCGCTTAGCCCAGCAATATACAATGGTTGTAGTAGCAACAAACGATCTAGATACCCAAAAGTTTGCAAAACAGATTGAATATATCCAAAGTATCGATACGGTTTCGCAAGAAAATATACTTGACAAGTTTTCCAAAAATATGCCCAATGAGTTGCTGCAACAGTTACAAAAAGATCTTCCCTTTTTCTATACCGTAAAACTGAGTAAATTTTTAGCAAGTGAGGAATTAGATAGTGTTACTAAAGAAATTTTGAAAAATAGCGATATAGTAAGTGTAGAGAGTTTTAAATCCAATCACAATCAAACGTACGAATTGTTAAAGCTTGTGCAATTTGCCTTTGAACTTTTTGTCGTGGTGCTAACCTTTATCAGTTTTATGCTGGTATATAAACAGATTGTGGTTTGGGAGTTAGAACATAGCGATAGAATGCAGATTATGGCACTGTTTGGGGCACCTTTGATGCTGCGATCGGGAGTGTTGTATAAACTGGGATTTATCAATGCAATTCTTGCTGCGCTTTTTATCTCTGCACTGTTTTATTTTGCTAAAGATAGCGCGGCGGTATCACAAGCGTTGATGCTACTTGACGTACAAGCAGATATGCTGTTTGTGGGTAAAGATTTTTTACTGCTATTGGGGTTTGCCCTTGTGACGGTATTTTTAGCCGTATCGCTTGTGATTTTTAATTCAAAAGAGTAGGGAATATGATGAAATATTTAGCGCTAGTTTGTCTTCTTCTTGTATCGGTATCGGCTTCGGTACAGCAAGATATACAAAAGCATTCAAAGACACTTTCTAACATTGATAGAAATTACCAACAGATGGATAGAATGCTGGCAAAAGTAGCAAGAGAGATACTCAGTGCAAAAAATAGACGTGGAGCGTTGAGACAAAAGATAGCAAACTTAGAAGAAGAGTTAGAAGAGCAAAAAGAAAACTTTAGTCAAACAAAAGAAAAATATAAGGTAACAAAGCAGCAGATTAAAACACTAGATAAAGAAAAAGAGAAGTTAGAAGCGCAGCTGCGAAAACTATTAGCCAAAGAGTTTGGATTGATGGTTGCACTTGAAGATGTTGCTATTACGACTCAAGAATCGTTTATCGATCAATATGTCTATGAAATTACCAGTGAGTATACTAATACTAAGATTAGTCAATTAAACGATAAAGTGATCACCTTAGCCCAAAACAGAGAGAAGTTAGCAAAACAAAACAGAGAGTATGAACAAATTATTGCTAAGATGCAGCGCAAGCAAAAAGATCTTATAGGCAGTAAAAAAGAGTTAGATACATTGATTGCGCAACTGCATAATAACCAAAAGAGTTATCAAGCAAGAATACAGCGAATAAAAGATGAAAAAAATGCGTTGGCACAGACTTTGGAGAATTTAAAAATCGTAGCACAAAAAGAGAAAGAGCAACGAATAGCCCGGCAAAAAGCAGAACGTGAAAGGCTAGCAAAGCTCAAAAAAGAGGAAGAAGCTGCACAAACGACAACGGTTGCAGCCACCCAAACCAATCCACTTATGCGCAACGATGTAGATTTTGAGGTTCGACAGATAGGATCGTCATACCGCCAAGACAATCTTTACCGCTACCGAGGTCCAAAAACGATATCACCCATTGAGGGAGCAACGGTAGTTCGAGATTTCGGAACCTACACCGATCCTATTTATAATATTAAAATTTTTAACGAATCTATCGTTTTAAAACCCGGTGACACGCCTTCAAATGTAAGAAGCGTTTTAAACGGGGAAGTTTTGTATGCACAAGAAACCAATATGCTAGGTAATGTCGTTATTATTAAACATGATGGAGATATGCATACAATCTATGCCGGACTTTCAAAGATAGCTCCGGGTATCAAAGAGGGGCAAAGAGTAGCAAAAGGTTTTGTAATTGGCCGTGTTGAAGAGGAGTTGACATTTGAAGCAACTAAAAACAGCCGTCACTTAAACCCTTCACGACTTATTAGTCTGCGCTAAGATGCAAGAGGTCAAAAGCTATCTCAACGCAATAGAAAGATCCTTTGCGCAAACGCAGGGAAAAGATTTTTTATACAAACATACCAAGTCTATAGACCGCTTTGTTATCCAAGCGTATAATGAGGTCTTAACACAAGAGTTTGGCAATTACCTACCGATGAAAAACTCTATTCCCCTTGTGCTTGTTGCGATGGGAAGTTACGGTAGAGAGCAGCTTTGTGTGTATTCCGATATCGATATTATGATCGTGTATGATGCAGTGGATGGCTTTAACACCCAAATGCTTGCTTCAAAAATCGTTACTAAACTTTTTGATACGGGATTAAAGATCGGTCACCGAGTGCATGAACAAGGAGAGTTATTACACGTATCAAAAACTGATATAACGATCAAAACTGCACTGCTTGAATCGCGCTTGATAGTAGGATCTAGTTATCTATGGACAAAGGTGCAAAACAGTTTAAACGCTATACGTAAGGATAACCCGCAACTTTTTATCAAACAAAAGTTACAAGAAGCCAAGCTTCGCTACAAAAAATACCCTATCACCGTTGAACCCGATATCAAAAACTCTCACGGAGGATTTCGCGATGCAAACTTGATCTACTGGATCGGCAATATCTTGTTTGGTGTTTCTAAGATTAAAGAGATCGGGTTTGACGAACAGGAATATGCAGAGTTTCGCAAAGCATTGGAGTATCTCTACCGTATCCGCGCTGCACTGCATATCAGCAATGGAAGAAAGAACGATACGCTACGTTTTGGCGACCTAGGCGGTGTGGCAAAACTGTTAAATGACAGCGATAGTTACAAAGATAAGTTCAAGATTGCTACAAAAACACTGCAGAGTTTGGATGTGATAAAAAGATACACAACTATCTGGAGTTATAGATTATGCAAAAGTATATTTTTTGAGCCTTCAAACATAGCAAAAATAAAATCTGTGCAACGGGGAGTGTACCGTCTTGATAATAGATTGTTAGCATCAAAAAAGATACAACGAAGTTTAAAAACTTATCTGCAGATACTGTTAGATACTCCCGGGTTTGTTATCACTCCCTCTTTTATCGATAAAGTAAAAACCTCCAACAACAGGGGGATAACGCAGCAAACAAAAGCGATATTTTATCAAAGCAACGCGTATGAGATAGTCAATGCCATGCACACCTGCGCCCAACTTGCAAGCGTGATAAAACCGATGCAAAAGGTGATGTTTATGCCGCAATTTGACGGGTACCACCAATACTCGGTGCACAAACACTCTTTGCTGACTTTAAAAAATATAGAAAACTTGCAAGAGGATTTTTTATGCAAACTCTACTATAGCTTAGATGAAGATGAGCGCGCAATGCTGAAACTCGTTGCATTGCTGCATGATACAGGCAAGGGTAGGGTGCGAGATCATAGTGAAGTTGGAGCACGCATCTTCAAAGAGTTTGGCACGAAAATAGGAATAAAGCATATCGACTTGGGTGTCAAACTTGTAAAGATTCACACCTATATGAGTGTCGTAGCACAAAGAGAAGATATTTATGACGATACGATAGTGTTGAAGTTTTTAGCCAATGTCGAAGATGCAAAAACCCTTGACATGCTCTATCTTTTGACGGTTGCGGATATGCAAGCGGTGGGGCATAATATCTATAACCACTTTACCAAAAATCTTTTGCGCCAACTCTACTTTAGAGCTCAAGAGCTTATCGTAGAGAAAAATGCGCTTGATGAGGTGGGTAAACGGGTAAAGATTGAAAAACGTTTAGTAAAATCAGACGCCTTTTTAATCCTCAACCGGTCCTTGCAAAAAAAGATACTACAGATTGAATCCAATCTGCTTTTTCAAAAGCTTAATTTTTTAGAGATCTGTGATTTAGCACGCATTGCCGAAGGGGTCAAAGATTTTTATTACGAAATAGAAAACGAAGATAGCTTAACGATAAAAATCGTGCGAAAAAAGCAGCTCAATATTGCCTATCTTTTGGCAAGATTGAAGCGTTTAAATGTTGTAAGTATGGATATTTATAAATTATTTAACGGTATAAAGTATTTTAAAATCGAATTTTTGCACAATGTAGAGGAGTTTGAAATGCAAGAAATAGAGCAGATCATTAAACAATCTTTTGATATGGACAAAACCGTTTCTCTCAAAAAACCTATTATCTATCCAAAAGAGGTAAGTATTGATTGTAAACACTCAAAAACAGTTGCATTGATGCGCTTGAATTGTCAAAATCAAAGCGGGTTGCTTGCACATGTTTCGCAGGTTTTTGAAAAGTTTGGTATCGATATCATCTCATCAAAGGTAAATACGCATAAAAATCGTGCAAGGGACCTATTTTTAATCCAAAAATCGGATAAAATTTGTAATAATATCAAAAAAGTTATAGGATCATTATGTGTGGAATAGTGGGTTACTTAGGAGATAAAGAGGTCAAGGGGCAGCTTCTTGAAGGTTTGCGGGAGTTGGAATACCGCGGGTACGATTCTGCGGGAGTGGCGATGATGGAGCAAAACCATGTCACAAGCTTCAAAGCGACCGGAAAACTCAACAATTTAGAAGACAAATCAAAAGATTTTACACTCAACGGCGGAATCGGTATCGGCCACACAAGATGGGCAACGCACGGAAAGCCTACCGAGCTCAATGCGCATCCACACTACGGAAAGATCAGTTACGTTGTACACAACGGAATTATTGAAAACTACGTTGCGATCAAAAAAGAGTTGCAGAGCAAGGGGTATAAGTTTGTCAGCCAAACCGATACCGAAGTGATTGCGCATCTTTTTGAGTATAACCTTGATCTTTTAGGCGATGTTGATCGTGCATTTAGAAAAACTATAGAAAAACTTGAGGGCGCTTACGCCATACTTTTGATCACAAATGAAAGTAAAGATAGTATCTATTTTGCACGTTTTGGGTCTCCGATGATGATTGGAAAAAGCAAAGATGAATTCTTTTTTGCCTCTAGTGATGCCGCAATATTGGGGCGGGCTAAAGAGGTAGCGTATTTTGAAGAGGGAGCTATCGGTAAGGTTGTCAAAAACGGCGCAATCACGATGTTTGATAGTTCTCAAGTAGAGTTTAAACCCCTTCGCGGCGATAAAGTTTCGGCACAAAAGGGTGGGTTTAGGTTTTTTATGGAAAAAGAGATATATGAACAACCTGAAGTGCTAGGCGATACGATTATGGGCAGGGTTCTTGACACAACGATTGAACTACAAGAGTTACAAGACCTTGATCTAGGCAGTTTTAACTCTATCACCTTGTGTGCATGCGGGACAAGCTTTCATGCGGCTTTAAGTGCAAGCTATCTCTTTGAAAGATTGGCAAAGATTAAGTGTGAAGTGGTGATTGCAAGTGAGTTTCGCTACAAAGAGCCGATCATGCAAAAAGATGCGCTTTTTGTCGTGATTAGTCAAAGCGGGGAAACCGCCGACACGCTTGAAGCGCTCAAGATGGCAAAAAAAGCGCAGTTGCAAACGCTTGCTGTTTGTAATGTTGATAACTCCTCAATCGTACGGCTGACCGACACCGCGATTTTGACGCGAGCGGGAATTGAAAAGGGTGTTGCAAGTACTAAAGCATTTGCAACGCAGATGGCGGTGCTTTGGATGGTGGCTCTGAAGTTTGCACAAAATAGAGGCTGTGTTATTGATTTAGAAAAGGAGTTAGAAGCGTTGCGCCATCTTCCTAAAGTGTTGGAAAAAAGTTTAAAACACCACGAAAAGATCAAAAAGCTCAGCAAACGTTATCTTCACGGGCATGGGTTTTTCTTTATCGGTAGAGACCTTTTTTATCCATTGGCACTTGAAGGCGCGCTGAAACTTAAAGAGATCAGTTATTTGCATGCTGAAGGGTATCCCGCAGGAGAGATGAAGCACGGTCCTATAGCTCTTGCCGATAGTGAACTCTTTACCGTTGCACTGATGCCGAAAAATCTGCTTTTTGAAAAGATGAAAAGCAACGTCGAAGAGTTGAGTGCACGAGATGCGACTATTTTGACGATGACACCGCAACTACTTGATGTTGCAGATGATTTTATACTCACAGATGAGCATGAGCATGTCATGAGTGAATATTTTGAAATGATGGTACTGTTGCAGCTGCTTTCTATGGAGGTAGCAATTCGGTTAGGAAATGATGTAGATATGCCACGAAACTTGGCAAAAAGTGTAACGGTGGAGTAACTGATGAATGCAAAACAAAAGACAACCTTGATCCTAACCATTGTTTTTATAGCCCTTTTTATCGCTATAATCTCAATTTTTAGTCTAAATCTTCGTGAAGTAGGGTTTAAAAGTGCCGAGGATAAGGCGCGGGTGACGGGTAAAATCGTCAAAGACGGATTGACTGCGCATATGGTAAGCGGGGTGATGGATAATCGAGACTTTTTCCTTCAAAATATTGAACAAACCGAAAATGTGAAAAATTTATGGGTTGTGCGCGCACAAAGTGTGATCGATCAGTATGGAGAGGGGTTTAATAATGAGATCGCTAGAGATGATATTGATCGAGAGGTTTTGCAAACAGGTGAGGAAAAAGCAGTAGTTGAGGATCAATTGACTAGCTCTACCTTTAGGCTTACAATCCCCTATATTGCAACCGATGACGGGGATTTGAACTGTTTAAACTGCCACACCGCAGAAGTGGGTGATACGCTAGGGGCGGTGACTGTGGTGCTTGATATGAGTGAATCAAAAAGCGTAGGAATTGATACGATTAAGAAAGTGATCATCATCTCTATGATCAGCTTTATGCTGATTCAACTTATAATCCACCTGCTTTTAAAACCCTATGTTGATATTTTCGAAGATATTAAATCGGTGATGCAATCAGCACACAGTGGAGATTATTCAAAAAGAGTGACGCTGACAACGACAAAAGAGACAAAAGAGTTAGCCGGTTGGGTCAACTCTTTGATGGAAAAGCTCCAAATAGCCCTTGATAGTATCGAAAGTAAGATCGATATCTTTTTGACTAAAAAGAGCAAAAAGCAAGATCCTTTAGAGGAAGTGAACTATACCGTTGATCAGTTAAGTGATATCTACAAATACCGAATCATCATTGAAAAAGATGAGTTTATCGATGACGTCTACGAACGATTGGCAGTTGTGTTGCAAACGAAGTTTGGTTTACAAAACTTTAAATTTATCGAAGCCGATACGACAAATAAAAGTTCTGAAGTGGTCTATCAAGAGGGAGGAGATTTTTGTAATGTGCATGAGTATGGATGTCGTGCCGATAGAACAAATACAAAAGTCGATTCATCGCAGTTTAATCACGTCTGTAAAGCATTTGAGAATAAAGATCTGTACCATATCTGTGTCCCGTACTCTATATCAAATGATCTTGATTTTATCATATCTATCGTGAGTCAAAACAAGCAAGAACATGACAAAGTGATACAGCAGCTTGATTCTATTGAAGATTACATGAACGCTTCACGTCCTGAGATTGTGAGTAAAAAGCTTTTACAAACACTGCATGAATCAGCTAGAACCGATCAGCTTACAATGATGTATAACCGTAAATTTTTAGAAGAGTACATCACTAAAAGCTTTATACAAGCTAAACGCGCTAATATTCCATACGGCTTTTTAATGGTTGATATCGATTACTTTAAGATGGTCAATGATACCTACGGACATGATGTGGGTGATGAGGCGATCAAGATCATTGCAACGGTTATTTTAGAAGCGATTCGAGAAGCAGATCTTGCGATACGCTTTGGAGGCGAAGAGTTTGTCGTGTTGTTGTATAATACCACCGAAGAGGGGATGATGAAGATTGCTGAGAAGATTCGAACGCGCTTTGAGACAAAGGTGATTGAAGTGGGCGGAGAATCTTTTACAAAGACCTGTTCAGTAGGGGCATCATACTATCCAAAAGACGGTGACACGGCATGGAAATGTATCAAATACGCGGATATGGCACTCTATGAAGCAAAAGAGAGCGGTAGAAACAAAGTGGTACGCTACACCAAAAAAAGCGGCGATAAAAATAAATATTAAAAAGGATAACAATGCGAGGATATAAAGTATTTTCAGGAACATCAAATCCAAAGTTGGCTCAAGATATAGCAAGAGCTTTAGATATGCCCCTAAGTAGTGCAAAAGTAAGTAAGTTCAGCGACGGAGAGATCAGCGTGCAAATCAGTGAAAGCGTACGCGGAAGAGATGTGTTTATCGTACAGCCTACCTGTGCACCTGCAAATGATAACTTTATGGAACTGCTTATCATGACGGATGCTCTTAGACGAAGCAGTGCTAGTTCTATCACGGCGGTGATGCCTTATTTTGGATATGCAAGACAGGATAGAAAAGCAGCCCCTAGAGTTCCTATTACGGCAAAACTTGTAGCAGATCTGATCGAAAAAGCAGGTGTGGATAGAGTTGTTACGATGGATTTACACGCCGGACAGATTCAAGGGTTTTTTGATATTCCTGTGGATAACCTTTACGGAGCGATGCTTTTTACCAACTATCTTAAAAATAAAAACCTCCAAAGTCCCATCATCGCAAGTCCTGATATCGGCGGGGTAGCGCGGGCAAGATATTTTGCACAAAAGCTTGGTGTTGATATGGTGATAGTGGACAAAAAACGCGAAAAAGCAAACGAGAGCGAAGTGATGAATATCATCGGAAACGTAGAGGGTAAAGATGTGATCTTGGTTGATGATATGGTTGATACTGCAGGAACGATGGTCAAAGCGGCAAAGGTGCTCAAAGAAAAAGGCGCAAACTCGGTGATGGCATGTGCTACGCACCCTGTTTTAAGCGGACCTGCGTATGATAGAATCAAAGATAGTGAATTAGATGAGCTTGTGGTTTCTGATACCATTCCGCTTTCAAAAGCGTGCCAAGAGTGTGAAAAGATAAAACTGCTTTCAGTAGCCCCTATCTTTGGAGAAGTGATTCGAAGAGTGTATCATAATGAGAGTGTTAATTCACTCTTTAGTTAAAAAGGAGAGAAACTAAGTGAGTAATATTAGGAACTTTTCAATAATAGCCCATATCGACCATGGAAAAAGTACGCTAGCTGATAGAATTATTCAAGAGTGTAACGCCGTAACCGATCGAGAGCTAAGCGCGCAGATGATGGATACGATGGATATCGAAAAAGAGCGCGGAATTACGATCAAAGCCCAAAGCGTACGGCTAAATTATATTAAAGACGGGCAAGAGTATGTGCTCAATCTCATCGACACTCCCGGCCACGTGGATTTTAGTTATGAAGTAAGCCGTTCACTAGCAGCATGTGAGGGAGCACTACTAGTTGTCGATGCTTCTCAAGGCGTTGAGGCACAAACCATTGCAAACGTTTACTTAGCCTTAGATAACGATTTAGAGATCATTCCGGTGCTTAATAAGATAGATTTGCCCGCAGCAAATCCTGACCGCGTTGCGATGGAGATAGAGGAGAGTATCGGGCTTGATTGTACCGATGCGATACATGTCAGTGCAAAAAGCGGTATCGGGATCAAAGAGCTTATCGATACGATTATCGAGCGAGTTCCGGCACCTGCGCCTAAAAACGAGGGCGAAGTCAAAGCGATGATCTATGATAGTTGGTTTGATAACTATCTTGGAGCTTTGGCACTTGTTCGGGTGTTTGAAGGCGAGATCAACAAAGGTGATAATATCTTAGTGATGAATACGGGCAAAAAGCATGAAGTGACCAATCTCATGTACCCCCATCCCGTAAAGCCGACGGAAACAAAAACCTTTCACACCGGCGATGTGGGGATCGTGGTACTTGGGTTAAAATCGGTTTCTGACTTAGCGGTAGGGGATACGATGACACTTGCTAGCAATCCCGCACGTGAAGCCATTGGAGGGTATGAAGAGGTAAAACCCTTTGTATTTGCAGGACTTTATCCCATAGAAACCGACCGTTTTGAAGATCTGCGCGATGCACTGGATAAACTTAAACTCAATGATGCAAGTTTGCACTACGAACCCGAAACTTCCGCAGCTCTTGGCTTTGGGTTTCGTGTCGGGTTTTTGGGAATGCTGCATATGGAAGTGATTAAGGAACGACTTGAAAGAGAGTACAATATCGATCTTATCGCTACGGCACCGACGGTTGTGTATAAGGTGCACTTAACAGACGGCGAGATGGTCAAGGTCGAAAACCCTTCGCAGATGCCGCCTGTGCAAAAGATCGATCACATCGAAGAACCGTACGTACGTGCAACTATTTTGACTCCTAATGAGTTTGTAGGCAATATAATCACAATGCTTAATAATCGCCGCGGGATTCAAGAGAAGATGGACTATCTCAATGAAGATCGTGTGATGCTTGTCTACGCCGTGCCCATGAGTGAGATAGTGACGGACTTTTATGATAAATTAAAAAGTGCTACAAAGGGGTATGCAAGTTTTGATTATGACATAATCGAGTACCGTAAGGGCGATCTTGTCAAGCTTGATCTTAAGGTTGCGGGTGAGGATGTGGATGCACTCAGTATCATTGTGCCAAAAGATAAAGCCTTTAGCAAAGGAAAAGATTTAGTAGCAAAGATGAAAGAGATCGTCCCGCGTCAGCTTTTTGAAGTCAATATCCAAGCAAGCTTGGGTAACAAAATCATTGCTGCTACAAAGATTAGCGCGATGCGTAAAAATGTAACGGCAAAGTGTTACGGCGGGGATATAAGCCGAAAAAGAAAACTGCTTGATAAGCAAAAAGAGGGTAAAAAAAGGATGAAATCCGTCGGTAGCGTTGAGCTGCCCCAAGAAGCATTTTTAAGCGTACTAAAAATCGATTAGATGCGCTGTTTGATCTGTGCGCAAATGAGTCTTTCCATTGTGTGCAGTGCATGCAGCGAACTATTTTTAACGCCTAAACCTTTTATAGAGAGTAAAAACGGCTTAGAGATTATACATTTTTATAACTATAGCGATATAGCGCCGCTACTGAGGACTAAACACACGCCCGTTGGGCATCGTGTGTATCACTATTTGGCTCGAAATCTTTTTCAACACTTTCAAATTCCCTACACGCTTTTGCCTATCGATTATGCGGTAAAAAGCGGGTACAACCACAGTGCCGTCATTGCAAAACATGCGGGCAAGGATGTCAAATACGCACAGTTAAAAGCCCAAAACACCGTCAACTATGCCGGCAAAAGTTTACAGTTTCGCATGCAACATCCACGAGATTTTATCTATCTAGGAAAAGGATTAAAGCAAGTGGTGCTTGTAGATGATATCTACACGACCGCAACAACGCTAAGCGAAGCTAAAAAAGTGCTTAAGCGCCACGGAGTACAGACGCTGTTTGCACTTACATTAGCACACTGATTAGCGAACGATTTGCGTGAGATAACTTTTGATGTAGGGATAGAGTTGACAAAGCCGGGGACCTCTATCCATACCCGTCATAAGCAACCGCAACGCTTTTGAAAATTGATCATCGCCTAGAGCGCTTTTTTGTAAAAGATAGTGTTCAAACTCTTCATAGGTATGAAAAAGCGGCGCTTGCAAAATGATCTCTTGCAGCGTTTGCATCTGTGTTTTGTATCCGTTTTCAAAATCTTTAGGCTTAAAAATCGCGGCAATTTTGCTGTCTATCTCTTTGAGCGTTGCGGCTTCTTGCGCAAAGATTTTGGCTAACTTACCGATATCTTCTTCACTAAAACCAAAATATTTTGCCAACTCTCTATTATCGGTTTTCTTGATGTGTGCGCGGTTTAGGGAGCGCAATTTTTCAAGATCAAAAGTAGCGGTTTCATCAGCAACCGTACCGATATCAAACCACGCAATCGCATCATGAAGATCAAACACTTCTTGCGGCGTTTTGGAGTGAAGCTGTACAAGATAGTTGATGATTGCATTTGGCAAAAACCCCTGTGCTAAGAGCCATTTTATACTTGCTGTTTTATCCTCGGCTACATCTTTTTCATCACGTGTTTGAATGCGCGGCAGGTGGGCATAGGTGATACTCTTTTCATAGTCAAGCATATTTCTAACATGGATCTGTTTTGGCGTATGCTTGGCTTGGGTATAGTTATTGCAAACATAACTCACACCGTGGACCATATCATCAATTGCGCTTGCAAAATCATCTGTAGGGGTTGCATCATTTTGTAAGATCACAAAGCTATCCACCTCTTTGGGAGTTGCCGTGATAGTTGCTTTGATAGCATCGTCAAACACGATATCAGCTTTTGGCTTCATGATACGAACGACATATTTTTTGTCGCTTTTAAGAATTTGTTGCTGGGTTAAAAATTCACACTTGCCGCTGTAGTTATAAGATTTGTTATCCTCTTTGGCTTTGGCTTTTTGTTGTGCAATCTCTTGCTCAGAGCAAAAGCAGGCAAACGCTTTTTTTTGTTCGACGAGTTTAAGTGCCATATGCCCGTGAATATGTTTGTTTTTACTTTGATAATAAAGCTGATCGTCATTAAGACCGAATTTTTGCAAAATCGCTAAGATTTCGCCATCTTTTCCCTCAATATTTTTTGCAACATCCCCGTCATCGATGCGAACGATAAACTCTTTATTTTGCTGCTTTGCCAAGATGTAGCTATATATTGCTACTTGTAAATGTTCTATGTGCATATCTGCAGTTGGTGCGATTGCAAATCGAAGCATAGGTGTCCTTTGTTTAATTATCTTTAAGTTTAGATATAATTGTACCCAAGGTAGTTAGATAAGGAGTTTAAATGATACTAACTAATGCCGTCTCACGGCTTTTTGGAAAGTTTGCTACGACAAAATTTCCACCGTTTTTGCAAAAGTTGATCAATAAAACCTACGTAAAATTGATGCATCTTGATATGAGTGAATTTCAAGATCCAAACCGATATGAAACGCTTAATAAACTCTTTACAAGAAAGTTACTGCAAAATAGAGTATTTGAAGAGGGGTTTATCTCACCGGTGGATGCATTTATCACAAAAGCAGGCAGCGTAAAAGACGGTGAACTCTTTCAGATCAAAGGCCATTCATATAGTTTAGATGCGTTGCTGACGGATAATTATTCAAAAGAGCTAATTGCTAGTTTGGAAGGGGGCAAGTATGCTAACTTTTACCTCTCACCAAAAGATTACCACCGCTATCATATCCCCTTTGATATGCGTATCAAAAGCGCTACATATGTTCCGGGAAAGCTTTATCCCGTTAACTTTACCTACTTGCAAAAAGTGCCGCACCTTTTTACTCAAAACGAACGCGTTGTTATTGAGTGTGAGGTAGAGGGTAAAACGGTGTTTATGGTTTTGGTAGGAGCGCTGAATGTGGGAAAGATGGTAGTGCATTTTGAACAAGATATCCACACAAATGCCCAAGTGGGAAAAGTCGTAAAATACAGCTATGAAAACCTGCATCTTAAAAAGGGTGAAGAGTTTGGATATTTTATGATGGGATCGACTGTTGTGATTATTGCGCAAAAAGAGAGTTTGGAATTAAGCGTTCATGAATCTACACGAGTCAAGTTTGGGGAAAAAATAGCTGAGATTGTGTAACTTCAAAGCGCTTTTCATTGGTAATTAAACCAATTTACTATAAAATTACGAAAAAAAGTAAGGGAAACTTTTGAAAGAATTGAAAAAGCAGATAGAAGATGCGAAAAATTTAGAAACCTTAGAAAAAGAACGAGTGGCGATTTTTGGAAAAAAGGGTGCACTTGCTAAAGAGTTTGCAAAATTAAAAGATATCCCCGCAAAAGAGAAAGCGGACTTTGCTAAAGAATTAAACGAAACAAAGCAAAATCTTTTAGAACTTTTTGAAACTAAAAAACAAAAACTGCAAGATGCTGCCATCAGTGCGCAGATGGAAGCAGAGGCGGTTGACCTCTCGCTGCATGCACCAAAGCAGCAAACGGGAGCCTTGCATCCCGTGATGGATACGATGGATAAGATTATCGAGTATTTTGTTGCGCAAAATTTCAGTGTGGAGACGGGACCTTTGGTGGAAGATGATTTTCACAACTTTGAAGCGCTTAATCTGCCGCAGTTTCACCCTGCGCGTGATATGCAAGATACTTTTTACTGCAAAGACGGTTCACTGCTACGAACGCACACGTCTCCCGTGCAGATTCGAACGATGCAAAACGTAAAGCCCCCCATCCGTATGATTAGCCCGGGCACGGTGTTTCGACGCGATTTTGACTTGACGCACACGCCGATGTTTCATCAGGTAGAAGGCTTGGTCGTGCAGCAAAGCGGAGAAGTTTCTTTTGCAAATTTAAAATCGATCTTGACCGATTTTTTACAGTATATGTTTGGTGAGGTAGAGGTGCGGTTTCGACCAAGCTTTTTCCCCTTCACAGAACCCAGTGCCGAAGCTGATATCAGTTGTATATTTTGCGGTGGAGATGGATGTAGGGTTTGTTCGCATACCGGATGGCTAGAAGTGTTAGGGTGCGGAATGGTAGATCCAAACGTATTTAAAGCCGTAGGGTATAAAGATGTCAGCGGCTATGCCTTTGGGCTTGGGGTAGAGCGGTTTGCGATGTTGATACATAAAATCCCCGATCTACGGTCACTATTTGAGGGAGATGAAAGATTATTGGAGCAGTTTAGATGATAGTAACAAGAAGTTGGTTAAATGAATGGATAGACCTTAGTGATATTCAAACATCACAAATATGTCAAAAACTCAATTCACTCGGGCTTGAGGTTGATGGAGTTCAGAGTTTTGTCGTACCCAAAAATATTGTTGTGGGAAAGGTGCTCTCGTGCAAAAAACACCCCGATGCAGATAAGTTAAACGTTTGTGAAGTCGATGTCGGAACTGCAGGCAAAAGACAGATCGTGTGCGGGGCAAAAAACGTCGTTGATGCACAGTATGTTGCTGTTGCGATGATAGGAGCGGTGTTGCCAAACGGTTTGGAGATCAAACATACAACCTTACGTGGGGTCGATAGCGAGGGAATGATCTGTTCTTCATCTGAACTAGGGCTTGTTAAGATGAATGACGGTATTATGCAACTTGATGCAAGTATCGGAAAACTTGAGATAGGGAAAGAGTTAAAGGAGTATCCACTCTTTTGTGATGATGTTATTGAGATCGATCTCACTCCAAATCGTGGTGATTGCTTAAGCATTTACGGGGTTGCAAGAGATTTAGGGGCCGCTTTTGGCAAAGAGTTAAAGCGCGCTGATGATGTAGAACTTAAAGATTCAATCGGTATCGGTAAGATATTATCGTTTGTATATGATGATATTGACGGTGTGAATATGCACTATAAGGTTGCGCAACTCAAAGATTTGCAACTGCCGTTTGCTTTGGATCTGCGACTGTGTGAGATAGGGCAGCAAGAGGGAAGTGATATCGAGAAGTTTTTGCACTATGCAACGCATGAATCAGGTGTTGTGCTCAATGCATATGATTTTAACTTTTTTGGAGATCAAAAAGCAACCTTGCAGCTTAAGCAAGATACCTTTGTTGAATTAAAAAGTGATGAGAAGGTGGCTTCAAAAACGGGAATTGTGCAGGCAAAAGAGGCAAAACCCAAATCTGACAAGATTATTATCGAAGCAAGCTATATCGCACCGGAAAAGATTGTACCTTTAGTCGCTACACACAAACTCCAAACCGATACATATTATTTTAAAACTTCACGCGGCAGTGAACCTAATGTAGATTTTGGAATGGATGTTGTAACAAAGCTATTGGCTAAGTACTCTTCAAGCACTATCTATAGCGGTAGTTCAACGCTCTATGCAAAAAGTCATAAACGCTCTGTTTCTATCCACCTTAACGAGGTGGAGAAACTGATCGGACAAAGTGTGGATAAAACCGAAGTGAGCAATATCTTAAAGCATTTAGGCTTTTCAATCCAAAATAGCGATCGAGACACCTTTGGTATTATCGTGCCGCCGTTTCGTCATGATATTGTCAATATGCAAGATATTACAGAAGAGATTGTTCGAATGGTTGGGATTGATAATATACAACCGCAAAGACTTGCCTTTAAAGAGCATAATCGTATCAATAGTACAATCGATAGATACCGTTTTAAAAGAGAGCTCAAGCAAAAAGCGGTCGCTAACGGATATTTTGAAGTGATGACGTATCTGTTTACGCAAAATAGTACACTTACAAAATATGGGTTTGACACAGTCAAAGAGTCGTTGGCAATTGTGAATCCTATAGCTTCGGATATGGATGGATTGCGCTCTACGATGCTCATAAATATGCTAGAAGCTACTCAAAGAAATTTCAATTACGGTAAAAAGCGGGTGCAACTCTTTGAAGTGGGAACGGTATTTGATCAAAACCGTATAGAAAAAGAGCAGATAAGTTTTGTTTTTAGCGGTCAAAGTAGTGATGATAACGTCAGTAATAGCGGTAAACCTCAAGAGATCGGGTATAAAGAGTTTATCGATTCAATCAGTGCTGTTGTGGGCGATTTTACGCTTAAGGCGTGTAGTGTAACAAACGGTTTGATCCATCCCTATCAAAGTGCCGATATTGTAAAAGATAATCAAGTCATAGGCTATCTTTCAAAGCTACATCCAAAAACTGAGTATGAAGTGGGTACAACATACATAGCAACTCTTGATCTTGATCCACTTTTACCACATAAAAAAGAGGCGTCTGAAATTTCAAAATATCAAGCAATGAGTAGAGATTTAAGTGTTTTGATTCCAAAACAGATGCCTTATGAGCAGGTGAAAGCTTTGTTAGATGAGTTAGAGATAGAAAATTTACAATCATTTTATCCTGTTGATATCTATGAAGATAAAAGCTTGAAAGATCAAAAGAGTTTGAGTTTGCGTTTTATGATTCAGTCGATGGACAAAACTTTGCAAGATGAAGACCTTGATTTGATCATGGATGTGATACTCAAGCATTTGAGCGACAAAGCGGGAGCAACATTGCGATGATGAGCGCTTATATCCATAAAGCACAAAGTTTTGACCTTGTGTGCGATACAATAGCAAGCGATAAATCGATCTCACACCGCTGTGCAATCTTTTCGCTTTTAAGCGATAAACCATCGATCATATATAACTTTTTAGAAGCTGAAGATACGCTGAACTCTCTGCAGATCGCAAAGAGCTTAGGTGCAACAATTCAGTGGGACGAAAAAAAACTTATCATCACACCGCCGCAAACTCTGCATGAAGCCCAAGATGTTTTAGATTGCGGTAACAGCGGAACGGCGATAAGACTTTTTTGCGGCTTTTTAAGCGCTCTTGAGGGACATTTTGTGCTTACGGGTGACAAATATCTTCGTTCGCGTCCGATGCAGCGCATCGTTTCTCCGCTTCGTGATATCGGAGCGTGTATTGACGGCCGTGCAAATGGTGATCTTGCACCCCTTTCTATCCGCGGTAAAAGCTTGAAAGCCTTTGATTACACGAGTGCCATCTCATCAGCTCAGGTTAAAAGTGCCATGATATTAGCAGCACTTAAAGCGCAAGGAACATGCAGTTTTAGCGAACCGCATCTTAGCCGTGATCATACCGAGAGGATGCTTCGCGGGATGGGAGCAGATATTAGTGTCGGTGAAAAAATAACGATTAAGCCGCTTACACAACCGTTGCGCCCGCTTGAGATCAATGTACCAACCGACCCTTCAAGTGCGTTTTTCTTTGCCGTGGCTGCAGTGATTACTCCGGGGTCTTCTGTGGTGATTAAAAATGTAACGCTTAACAAAACACGCATTGAAAGTTATAAAATTTTGCAACAGATGGGTGCAGCGATTGAATTTATCCAAAAAGAAGATATCTATGAACCTATAGGTGATATTAAAGTTTCTTATACAAAAGATCTTCACGGTGTTGCAGTGAGTGAAAATATTTCATGGCTTATTGATGAACTGCCTGCTTTAGCAATTGCAATGGCAGTTGCTAAAGGGCAAAGCGTAGTGTGTAACGCCAAAGAGTTGCGAGTTAAAGAAAGTGATAGAATCGCAACAGTAGTTAACGGTTTACAACAATGCGGTATTGAGGTAGATGAGTATGAAGATGGATATAAGATTGTAGGGTCTTCATTGCAAGAGGGCAAGATAGATAGCCACGGCGATCATCGTATCGCGATGTCCTTTGCTATTGCGGGCTTGTGCTGCAATATGGAGATAGAAGATATCCGGTGTATCCAGACCTCATTTCCAAACTTTTTTGATATCTTGCAAGAGATTACGGAAGTTAGGGTGCATTGATGCAGATAAAGATAGCAAAAAGTTTAGGGTTTTGCTTTGGGGTAAAACGTGCTATCGGCATTGCTCAAGAAAATAGAGGCAGCGTGACGATCGGACCGCTTATTCACAACAATGCCGAGATCAACCGATTAAAAAGTGACTATGATGTTGATGTGGTTGATGACTTGACTACGGTAGATAACGGGCAAGATGCGGTGATTCGAACGCACGGAATTGAGAGAAATAATAAAAGATCCTTAGAAAAAAAAGGTGTTAATCTCATCGACGAAACCTGTCCGTTTGTAACCAAACCGCAAAATATCGTTGAAGATATGAGTAAACAAGGATATGACGTTATTATTTTTGGCGACAGCCAGCATCCTGAGATCAAGGGAGTGCTGAGTTACGGAAATGATAGAACGTTTGTCGTAAACTGTGTTGAAGAGTTAAAAAACCTGCAACTGCACCAACAGATTGCTATCGTATCACAAACTACGCGAAAACCCGACGATTTTGCCAACTTGGTCAACTATCTCATACTGCATTACAAAGAGGTTCGCGTCTTTAATACTATATGTAACGCAACATTTGAAAACCAAGATGCTGCAAGGGATCTTGCAAAAGAGGTGGATGTGATGATAGTAATCGGGGGGAAACACTCTTCAAACACGAAGCAGCTGCTAAATATCTGCTTGCAAGAGTGTGATGATAGTTACTTAGTTGAAAGTAGCGATGATTTGCAAAAAGAGTGGTTTGCGGGTAAAGAGATTTGCGGTATTAGTGCGGGGGCATCGACGCCTGATTGGATAATTGATAATATTGTAAAGAAAATTCAGTTAATTAAAATATAATTTTAGATAAAATTTGCCATTATAGGTTGATAAAAGGTAGATAATGAATAAAGAGTTTCAAGATATTGAGATGACAGACGAAGATTTTGCGGCGATGCTGGATGAGTCGCTAAAGGGTTCACAAGATCAGATCTTAGAGGGCGTGATCGCTAAAATCGAGGATACACAAGCATTGATTGACATCAATCAAAAGCTTGAGGCTGTATTGAATATCGATGAGTTGAAAGATGAAAACGGTGACATAGCTTGGAAAGTCGGTGATAAGATCGATGTAGTTAAAACACGTCAAGCGGGTTCAAGAGCATTTGTTTCACACAACAAAGCGTTAAGCAAAGTGCACACAAAAGAGTTTATTGCACAGTATGATGAAGAGAATGAATATCTTATAGAGGGTATTATCGTTTCTAAAAACAAAGGCGGTTTTGTCGTAAAAGCCGATGATATCGAGTTTTTTATGCCAAACTCTCTTGCAGCATTTAGAAAAAACGCAAAAGTGATCGGTAAAGAGATTAAAGCATATGTCGTCAAAGTCGATAAAGAGAAAAATAGTATCGTAATTTCACGTAAAGAGTATCTTGATAGAAAAGACGGTGAAAGAGAAGAGGTTATTAAAGAGGTGCTTGAAAAAGG
>JBNJHJ010000003.1:0-21979 GCA_051748365.1 Campylobacterota bacterium | reverse complement strand
ATTTTATTCCCCCCTGCACAAGAGGTTGTAGCATCGCTATCTCTTTATTGAGGAGTTCAATAGAGCTTTGCATATGTTTTATCTGCTGTTTTGCATCTTTTTTTTCTGCTTTTTTTTCTCTGTATTGCTGCTTTAATGCGCTAATTTTAGACTCAAGGGCTTGGATGCGTTTATTGTATAATGACTTTTGGGCTTCTAAAAAATGATTTAGTGTCGCATCATAATTTTTAGTGATAGCAAACTCTTTTGATGCTGCTTGAGCTTGCAAACGCATTTTCTTAGCTTCTAAAGAGAGTTTTTGGGTTTGCGTTGCAGCTGCTTTTGATTGTGAATCTTGGTTTGAGATTTGAAGCAAGATATCACCCTTTTTGACAATATCTCCCTCACTCACTGCAATATTTGCGATAACACCGCCTTCGAGGTTTTGAACGACCTTGTTTTGTCCGCTAGGGATCACAACACCTTCGCCGCGTGCAATCTCTTCAACCCGGGTGGTTGCTGCCCAGATGAAAAAGATGATCACAGATGCTGCAATGAGATACAAAAGAAGTTTTGATACAAATGCGTTGCTGTGTGCAAGGTTGTCATAGCTTGATGGCGTAGGGGTAAAAGAGCGTCTAATTTTACCCATTTTGCAACTTTTGTGTAAATGTTTCATAACTTTCATCTGCCACAAGCTTGCCTTGGTGAAAATGTAAAACTCTATGAGTGAGTGCAAGCATATCGATCTTGTGCGTATTTAAAAGCAGCGTTTTGTCTTGCAGGTGCGATTGCAAACTCTGTAGCAGTGCATTTTGTGTTGTATGATCCATCGAACTACTTGGCTCATCAAGAATGATAAAAGGAGCATCAGCAATAAGTGCCCTAGCAAGTGCGATACTTTGCTTTTGCCCGCCGGATAAACCTTTGCCGCCATCTGCTATCATCAGATTGTATCCCTTTGGATGGGTGTGGATAAACCGATCAATCTGTGCAATCTTTGCACACTTTATCATCCACTCATCGCTTAGATGGCTATATTGACGCAAGATATTACTTCGAATTGAGCCTTCAAAGAGTTCGATATCTTGGGGCATATACCCTATTCTTTTTCTAATCTGTGCAGGGTCAAGCTGGGCGATATCGATGCCGTCTATGTAGATCTTGCCCTCACACGGTTCATAGAGCTTTAAAAGCAGTTTTGCAACCGTACTTTTGCCTGAACCGACTCGTCCAACAAGAGCGACTTTTTCTCCCTTGCGGATTGTAAAACTGACATTATCTAAAGCTTTTACGTTACTTTTTGGATAGGAAAAGCTTACATTCTCAAATTGTATATGCATCTGTAAGTCGTTTTTATTCAAGTAGGAAGTGTTTAGCTCTCTTTCTTGCTCTTTATTAATAATCAAATCAAGTTGCGAATAAGCGTTTTTAGCCTCTTTGTAATTGGATATTAATGAAGCGATATTTCCTGCAGGTGCAATGGCGCGTGAAGAGAGGATCATTACCGCTATCAAAGCGCCGATGCTTAAATGTCCGCTGTAGATCATAAACACACCAAAAAATATTACCGCTACGATATTAAGATTTGACAAAAACTGTACAACCGCGGGTCCTGCATTAACGATAAGTTTTGTTTTTAGATTTTTTGATGCAAGGAGATCGAGGAGTCTTTCCCACTTATGTTGGCGTGAAGCTACCATCGCTTGAGACTTTATCGTCTCAAGAGCATACAAAGAAGCGACTAAAAGTGCATTCTTTTTCGACTCGATTGCGTGAAGCTGCGCGATATCATTTTTTATTTTGTATTTGATATAAAACATAAAAATAAGTATCACCGCAATAACACAAAGCGGTATCAATACTAGATACGACCCGATAGCAAAAATTGCCAAAAGGAAAAGAAGCAAAAAGGGAAAATCGATCAAAACCGCTATAGAAGCACTTGCAAAAAATGAACGGATATATTCAAAATTTTTTATCTTATCGGTGTAGGCACCGATTGAGCTTGGGGCTTGTTCCATCTTTAAGCCCATCGATTTTTCAAAAATCATCGTTGCGATAATCTTATCGGTTTTTTGTGCGGCAACTTCCAAAAAGTAAACACGAAGCAGTTTTAATACCAAATCTAAAATAAATACTATGATAATACCGACACTAAACATGATGAGGGTTTCAATAGCATTATTGGGGATGACTCGATCATACACATTCATGACAAAAAGCGGTGCTGCAAGGATAAATAGGTTGATAAAAAATGAAGCGATTATCGCATCTTTATAGAGGTTTTTTGACAAAATGATGGTGTCTTTGAACCAATGACTTGATTGCTGTGTTTGATAGTTTGAAGCGTTGCTGAACTCTTGGGGTGTAAGCGTAATAAATGTTTGTCCGTATTGCGCTTTTAAGTCTTGTAATCCGATAGTCTTTTTTGTTGTTCCTAGATGTGGATAGATCACAACAGCACTGTCTTTTTGTGTATCGATGCTTGTGATGATGCAGCAAGTCCCCTTTTTTAAAAGTGCAATAACAGGTAGGTGCGAAGCTAGCAGTGTGGTAAAATCTTTTTGCACAAGTTTGGAGTGCAATCCTATCCGTTGTGCCATGCGTTCAAAGAGTGAGAGGGAACCAAAAAAAGAGTGCAAAAGAGTTTCTTGATCGATCTTTTGAAGCGGCAAAGCATCTGTTAAATGCTCTATGGAGTAGCTTGTGTGGTAGAGCTTACTATAAAGATGCAATGCCTGTATGAGCGGATGGTGTTTCATTGTTGTTCTTCTTTATCGCTCGTTTTAATCATTACAGCTTCAATACGTCTATTTTTTGCTTGTCCCTCAAGTGTTTTGTTAGAAGCAATGGGTTGTGTTTGCCCCATCCCTTGGGTTGTGATACGCTCTTGCTCTATCCCTAGCTGTATTAGCAATACTTTGACGTTTTGCGCTCTTTCTTGTGAAAGCTGCATATTATATTCAGGCGTTTCATTGCCTGAAATACTTGTGTGACCTGTGATAAGCGTATTGTATTTGGGGTGGTCTTTTAAAAATTGTGCATACTCTTTAATCTTATCGATCGTATCGATCTTAATCTTTGCCGAATCGTTTTCAAAGTGAACCTTTAGATCAATAACGATACTACATCCATCGGCATCGACGACATACCCCGGCGGCGTATCGGGACATTTATCCACATTATTGAGCACGCCGTCATTATCATCATCGCCTATGCGCCGGGGGGCTTTTTTATACAGTGCTACCATGACACGATTATTTTTTGCCGCATATTTTGGCAGTGTTTCATAAAAGAGTTTATCACTATTTGACCGTCCCTCTATGACCATTATCTCTTGCGGTACGCCGGCATTGTTGAGCTTTTGTGCAATATCGTTTGCATACTGCAATGAACGCTCTTTCATATCCCCCTCAAGTGTTTGCGTATGCCCGATAACAGTCATTGTCAAAGGCTCTTTTTTGTCTATATTTTTATAAAATGATGCGATTGTATTGATCGAAGCGTTACTGTCTTCACCGACAAATATCGGTTCAAACCGCTTGATAAGCTGATGCTTTTCATAAAGTAACTCTTTTTCATACTCTCTTGAAGGGGTGTTTTCAGAGATATCGAGACTAAAATCGTAATCATACAATCCATCGGTTTTTTCTTTTTGTGGACTTGTGGCATCATACTGTTTTGGTGTATGGAGATAATTATCTTTTGGTGGTGTTAAATGTGTGTCGCGTTCAATCACGGCACATCCGTCTTTGTCGACAATCAATCCTATCGGCGTATCGGGGCATTTGTCTTTAGTGTCGGCAACTCCGTCAAAATCACTATCATCGATACCTACAGCACATCCATATGCATTGATATTGTCATCAGAAGCTGAATTAGGACAGAGATCAAGGTTATCGGTAATTCCGTCTTTATCCATATCATCATCGTGTTGCAGCGTTATCTGCTCTTTTGCACTTTGCGTATCGGTGGCCTTTTGTATGATAGCAGCAACGGCATCTTCTTGCAATACCGATTCAGCGGCCAATCCCATCTGATACATGATACGGTACTGTGCTAGTAACCGCTTTATCTGCGTTTTGATGATTTCACGTTTTGCTTGGATGAGATCGTTGTGTGCAAAGAGCAGGTCAATGAGAGTCTTAGAGCCGACTTTATATTCCACTCTATGATTTAGCAGTGTTTGTGCAGAGTAGTCTTTGACAAGATAAAAATGTTCTAACTGTTTTTTTGTTCCGCTGTATTGGTTCCACGCCTGTCTTGTTTGGTTCAGTAGCTGTTTTCTTAAATTTCGCTTATCCTCAATATTCGCTGAGTGAGAAGCGATCGCTTGCCTTTTTTTTGCTTCATCTTTTCCGCCGTTATACAGATTCCACGTCAATGTCAAATATACTTTACTGCGATCATCGGGTAGGTCGTAGATAAGGGGATCTTCACGGTCATTCATATGCTGCTCAAAAGTTGCATCGATAACCGGATAGAAACTACTTTGTGATTCTTTATAGTGATACCGTGCACTAAGAATCTCATTTTCTTTGACCAAGATAGAGGGATTGTTTTGCAAAACATGCATCGCAGCCCTTTGCATACTTTCAGGCATAATAAGGTCAATCTTAGGACTTTTGACTTGGGAAATTGAAACATCTCTTCCTAAATACCGGTTAAGTTCAGATAGTGCATGCTGTGTTTCATCCAGTGCGACCTCGTAGTTTGAGCGGGCTAAAGCGAGAGAGGTTTGAGTTTTTGTAACTTCTGAATACCCTGTCATACCGGCATTGTATATCTTTTGCACATCCGATAGAATCTTTTCATTGGTTGCAACAGCTTCTTGTGCTACTTTGAGGAGTCGGTAACTTTGGATGAAGTTGAGATACGCTTCAACAGCGTTGTAGGCTACGTCATTAAGCGTCTCTTGGTACATAAACGCATACGATAATGCTTTGTATTTATCGTGTTTTAGTCGGTATTTTGTACTAAAGCCGCTAAATAGATTTTGTTTCACTCGTAAGATATTGCTATAAAAGTAGTAGTTTTGATCAGATACGGAACCTTTAAACTGCCCTGATTTTGCATACCCTATAGAACTGATGAGATCGACCTTTGGAAGGTATTGTGAATAAGTGATATCTTTTTGCAAAGCATATTCTACAAACTTTTGTCGGCTCTGTGCAATCTTTGGGTCATTAGCGATCACTTCATTGAGGTATTCTTGTAAACTTAACGCTTGTAGCCCGGCGATGAATGAAAACAATACAGCAATAAAACGAAACATAGATATCCTATATAAATAGATTTTTTTAAAAATAGTTTAATATAGTATCAGATTTTTATAAATGTAATATTAATCTTAATAAAAGAATTTAAAATAAGAATTTATTTGTAACACTTATGTAAGTGAGAGAGAACCATAGAGGTAAACCCATGACATTGGGTTTACCTCTGTTTACATTGAGTTGATGTGTTGTGCGAGTTTTTGGATATCTGCATCGCTGAGATTTCGAACTTGTCCTGTCATACTTGCTTTCATCTTGCCGCCGTAGCTGCCGTCTTTGTAGCCTTTAAGCGCTTTTACCGTTTTTTCTACATCCCATCCCGCAATCACTTCAGATGCACCCAAAGCTTTTTTCTCGGCTTTGGCTCCGTGACAAGCAATGCATGAGACATACAACTCTTGAGCACTTTTTTCACTACTTTGTAACCCATTTGACGGTGGTGGCGGTGGTGTCTGACCTGGCTCTACGGCATCTTGTTCAATCGGTGCTTCACTCTCATCGATCATCTCTTGCTCGATCTTCTCTTTTGCGGGCTCTAGCACCTCTTTTTCAACCTCTTTGGCATTTTGTTTCACCTCTTGAGATTTTTCTTCAACTGTTTTTTTTACCTCTTTTACCTGCTGCTGCACCTCTTTTTCTACCTCTTGAGTAGTCTCTTTAGAATCACATCCAAGTAGCAAAAATGCAGCAGTTACGGCTATTGTAATAGTTTTATTCATCTTTTTCTCCTTTTACGTATACAAATGGTGGTTTCTGCACATATTTTACTATAAAAAATAAAGAATAAGTTTTGCAAAAGGGGTATTTTGATATAAATTTAATTACTAAGCTGACAAAACAAGTATTAAAAGGGAAATGATGTTACAGGTAGGAAAATATAAATTTGAGAGTAGATTAATTGTAGGAAGCGGTAAATATCCAGATTTTAAAACCACGTATGATGCAACGATCGCAAGTGGATCAAATATGATCACCGTGGCTGTTAAAAGGGTCAATATCACCGATCCAAATGAAGAGAATTTGATGGATTATTTTAAAGATAGCAAGGTGCAGATGTTGCCAAATAGTGCAGGGTGTACCACAGCAAAAGAGGCTATTACGCTGTTTCGTCTTGTACGAGAAGCTACAGGGATCGATTTGATCAAACTTGAAGTGATCGGTGATACTGCAAAGACACTCTATCCTGATGTGATAGAGACGATTGAGGCGTGCAAAGTGCTCAAAGACGACGGCTTTACGATCATGGCATATACCAACGACGATCCCATTATCGCAAAACGATTAGCAGACGCCGGAGCCGATGCGGTGATGCCGTTAGCTGCGCCTATTGGAAGTGGACTGGGAATCCAAAACCGCTATAATATAGACTTTATTAAAGATGCTATCGATGTGCCCGTGGTTGTGGATGCAGGTGTAGGGTGCGCTAGTGATGCAGCAATTGCAATGGAGCTAGGAGCCGATGCTGTACTTACCAATACAGCTATTGCTGGAGCTAAAGATCCTATCAAGATGGCACAGGCGATGAAGCACGCCGTTATTGCAGGACGAATGAGCTATGAAGCGGGAAGAATCCCTAAAAAGCCCTATGCAACAGCAAGTAGTCCAATAGGCGGAATGTTTCAATAAAAATGCGGTGCAAACACGATTTTGCACCTTTTAGGAATGGTGATGGATGATGTAGCAAAACTGCTTAAAAGCCTGCGTGCGCTTGATATACAAAATCCGCAAGCCCTTGCTTGTCAATGTTTGGACACGCAAGTCGGTGAGATAGAGCAGATATTTAACGATCTTATCTGTCGCTATCAAAAACAAAAAGCAGATATTGCGATTTTGAGTGAAAACTTTACCCAAACCCAGTCAAATCTGCTTGAATCACAAAAGATGGCTAAGGTCGGCAGCTTTGAGTATAATATCTCTTCAAAAGAGTTCCATGCTACGATGCAAGTGTACCGAATCTTAGGGATTAAAACGACTAATCAACTGACATGGACCGATCTTTTAGATTTTTTAACCCGGGCGCAGCAAGTACAGCTAGAACAAAAGATTCAAACTGCTATCAATAGAGGGTCTCGGTTTTCACACCGATTTAGCTTTTTATCAATCAGTGGCAAAGATGTTGATGTAGAGTGCCGTTTTAAAGTCCGCAAACGAAGCAGCGGTGATGTGAAACTTATCGGTACGATTATGGATATCACCAAACAGTTAGAAACAGAGCGCACGGTTGAGTTTTTAGCATTTCATGATCCGTTGACGGGACTTGGTAATAGACGGTTGCTTGATAGCAGATTAGAAGAAGCCGTAGCCGCAGCAAAACGGTATGAAAATTTAGTCGGGGTACTGTTTATCGATATCGACCGCTTTAAATATATCAATGATACGCTAGGGCATGATGTGGGCGACGCACTGATCAAGAAGATTGCACAAATCTTAAAAAGTATCGTTCGAGAAAGTGATACGATTATCCGATTAGGAGGGGATGAGTTTATTATTTTATTGCCCCGAATGCAGAGTGTGGAAGCGGCAAAAACAGTTGCAAAAAAGATTTTGCAGCATATGAAAAAACCCTTTTATATCTCTACACATAAACTCTTTAGTACCATGAGTATAGGAATTGCAACCTACCCAGACCACACCCAATCCGCACAAGAGCTGCTTACCTATGCCGATGCGGCGATGTATAGGGCAAAAGAGCTTGGAAGAAACAATTTTCAAGTGTATGAGTTGAATATGACAAAGGATTTTAGCGATCAGTTGCTGCTTGAACAGGATTTAAGAAGTGCTTTGCA
This sequence comes from Campylobacterota bacterium, assembly GCA_051748365.1. GTDB lineage: Bacteria > Campylobacterota > Campylobacteria > Campylobacterales > Sulfurovaceae > TCS-49. Next base: position 13,935 of record JBNJHJ010000003.1, on the reverse strand, counting down.
TCATGAAGATGAGATCGTGCTGTACTATCAACCAAAAGTCAATCTCAAAAGCGGCAAGATCGTCGGCGCTGAAGCGTTAGTGCGCTGGAATCATCCTACGCTAGGGCTTTTGTATCCCGATAAGTTTATCGATTTGGCAGAAAATACAGGGATGATTATTCCTATTGGTCAAAAGGTGCTTGAACTTGCCGTACGTGAGATTAAACAGTGGGAAAAGCGAGGCTTGTCTGTTGCTGTTAATCTTTCGGGGCGGCAGTTTCAGCATGGAAGTTTGGTGCAAGAGGTGCAGCAAATGATTGAAAAATACGCTATTGATGCGGGCAAGCTAGAGTTGGAGATCACTGAAACGATCTCAATGAGCAATGTCAAAGATAGTATCCGTATCCTCAAAGATCTCAAAAAGCTTGGCGTGACGCTTTCTATTGATGATTTTGGAACGGGGTACTCTTCGCTTTCGTACCTTAAAAAACTGCCTGTTGATGTGCTAAAGATCGATAGAGAGTTTATTATGGACCTGCACAAAGACAATGGAGACGTGATGATCAGTAAAGCCATTATCGGGATGGGAAAATCACTTGATTATAAGATCGTAGCAGAGGGCATTGAGATGCAAGAACATACTAATATTTTAAACTCGATGGATTGTGAATTTGGGCAGGGATATTTTTATTCCAAAGCCGTTACCAAAGAGGAGTTTGAAAAGCTTTTGCAGCTAGAAAGCTAATATCCTAGCTACAATCTTTGCACACTCCTTTAAAAAGTGCCGTTTCTACCTCATAGTTTTCTAAGGTAGGGCTTTGTGCAACGCATTCGATATTGTGACAGCTTCTGCATAGAAAGTGTGAGTGTTTGTGCTCAAAAAGCTCAAAATACCATCCATCGCCAAGTTCAAGTTTTGTAACCGCTTGCACCGCTTCAAGCTTTTCGATATTGCGATAAAAGGTGGCCTTATCCATTGCAAGCTCACTTTTGATATCGTTGTAACAGACCGGTTTTGAATGGTTTTTGAGCGCATTGACGATATTGAGCCGCTGCTTTGTGATGCGTAAGTTAAATTTTTGTAAAAACTCTTCCACGATTTAAGCCTTTTTGCAACTAAGTTGCGATAATATTTTTGTATTATAACATAAAGGACGGTTATGAAGTATATTGTTTTACTAGGGTGTTGTTTCACTTTTGTTTTTGCACAACTGCAAACGACAGTCAGCATCTTGCCGCAAAAGTTTTTTGTTCAAAAGATAGGCGGAGATAAAGTGGATGTTTCGGTGATGGTGCAGCCGGGAAGTTCACCCGCTACATACGACCCAAGTGCTAAACAGATGCAGCGTTTGACAAATTCAGATATCTATTTTGCTATGGATGTTCCTTTTGAAAAAAGATGGTTGCACCGATTTAAAGATGTAGCAAAGGATACGACCTTTGTTGCTATCTCTCAAGGTATTGAAAAAAGGGCGATAAAGCAGCATTCACACGGTGATTTGCATGACCATGCGCATCACGATACAGACCAATCACTAGATCCCCACATCTGGTTAAGTCCTAAAAGGGTGGTGGATATAGCAAAAAACATTTATGAAACACTTGTACAGCACGATGCAGACAACAGGGATTACTATAAACAAAATTATGAAATGTTTGTACAAGAAATACAAGATTTAGATGCAAAGATAGTGGCAAATTTATCAGATTTAAGTTCACGCAAGTTTATCGTTTTTCACCCTTCGTGGGGGTATTTTGCCGATGATTACGATTTGATACAAGTAGCAATTGAGGATCAGGGAAAAAAGCCAAAGCAAAAAGATTTGATACAACTGATTGAGTTTGCAAAAAAAGAGGGAATAAAAGCCGTTTTTGTCTCTGCGGAGTTTTCGCAAAAAAGTGCGCAAACGATTGCAAAAAATATCGGCGGTGCGACGATAACTATCTCTCCCCTTTCGCCAAAGTGGGATGAAAATTTATTGCGGATGTCGCAAAAATTGCAAGAGGTATTACAGTGAGCGATATAGAGATACAAAATCTTAGCTTTGGCTACAATAAGGAGCTCGTGCTTAAAGATATCAATCTTTCCTATAACAAAAAAGAGATGCTTGCTATCATCGGACCAAACGGAGGCGGTAAAAGTACGATTTTAAAGCTCATTTTAGGATTGTTGCAGCCGCAAAAGGGGAGTGTAAAGATCAAAAAAGGGATAAACCTTTCCTATGTCCCCCAAAATACAAACACTAACAAAGAGTTTCCCGTAAGTGTTCTGGATGTGGTGCTTATGGGAAGATTAAAAAAAAGAAAATTTGGATTTTTTGGCAGTGAGGATAAAAAAAGAGCCAAAGAGGCGTTAGAAGCGGTGAGTATGCAAGAGTACGGGGATAAAAATATTGCAAAACTCTCGGGTGGTCAGCGCCAACGGGTTTTTATAGCACGCGCGCTTTGTGCGCAAGCTGATATATTACTGCTTGATGAACCCACGGCAAGTTTGGATAAACAATCACAACAACAAGTGTATGACCTTCTAAAAAAGCTCAACAAAGAGGTGGGTGTGATTATTGTAAGCCATGATACAACCGTGCTTCTTGGCTATGCGACAAAGATTGCACACATCAACCAAACGCTGCATCTACACGGTGCCATTACAAAAACACGCGAGGATTTTGATTCAGACCATATCTGTCCGGTAGAACTTATCCATGCAGGGTGTGACCATGTTTGAGTTGCTTGAATATGATTTTATGCAAAATGCGTTGTGGGCGGTACTGCTTGTAAGTATCGCAACAAGCATTATCGGTTCACTTGTGGTAGTCAATAAGATGGTCTTTGTCGCAGGTGGTATCGCACACGGCAGTTATGCAGGGCTTGGAGTAGCGGTGTTTTTGGGCTTTTCTCCACTCCTTGGAGCTCTGGGTGCAGCTGTGGTGTTTGCACTGATTATCGCGCTGGTGTCGTTTGAATCAAAAGACCGAATCGATACGATGATCGGGGCAATGTGGGCGTTTGGTATGGCGGCGGGAATCATTTTGCTTGATTTGACCCCGGGATATAACGTAGAGCTTATGAGTTATCTTTTTGGGAGTATCTTAGGGCTTTCTAGTTTTGATATCGTGATCATGAGTGTACTGAATATCTTTATCGTTGCTGTCATCGTTTTATTTTATAAAGAGATTTTAGCCGTGAGTTTTGACACCGAGTTTGCGATGCTTCAGGGTATTAATGCAAAGATATTTTATGTTGCGATGATTATTTTGATAGCACTAGGCGTTATTGTCAGCATTCAAGCAGTCGGGCTTATCTTGATTATCGCATTGCTTACTATTCCGCCTTATATAGCAGAAAAATTTGTCAACTCATTGGCGCATATGATACTTGTGAGCTTTTTTATCTCGCTTGCTTTTATGTTAAGCGGATTGTCTTTGGCATATGCGTTTGATCTTAGCAGCGGGGCAAGTATTATTATCGTTGCTGCGGTTGCTATGTTTTTGGTTTATGGCTATACAAAGGTGTTTAAAACACAATCTTAAAAAAGTTGCATCCATCTTTAAATGAGTACTGTAGATCAAATCGGTGGGCTTTGAGGATTTTATGCACGATATACAATCCTAAACCAAAGCCTCCCGTGGTACTGTTTTCTTTATAAAAGGGTTCAAAGTATTTTTCTAAATCCTGCTGCAACTTGTCGCCTTTGTTGATAAAAGTAACGGAATCTTCTTTACATACAATCTTTACTTCTTTATCAGCTGAGTGCTTGATCGCATTATCGATGAGGTTTTTCACCGCAATAGAGAAAAGTTTAAAGTTGAGATCTATTGTTTGCAAGCAAGGAGCGTGTTCGTAAATGATCTGGTTGCTACTTTCTTCATACAGCAACATATCTTTGGCATTATCGATGACATCTTCTAGGGAGTAGGGTTTGCACTCTAGTTTTTTAGATGATGCGATAATCTCTTCGATACTGGCAAATTCGTTGATGAGGTTTTCTAATCGGTAAAATACATCCTTCATCCGTTGGATGTTTTGTTCGTTTTTGGGCAGTTCTGTAAGGAGTTTTCCCTTCATGATCGGGGTTTTCAGTTCATGCATGATATTGCGGATAAAGATGTTTCGTGATTCTTTAAGCTGCTGTAAGCGTTTGGAAGACTTGGCAAACTCTAATGCTAACTCTGAGATCTCGTCATCGCCTCTTTTGACCGTATAGTTTATATCAAAGGATTCATTTCCAAGCTTTTTGATATGGTTTTTTAGCACCTTCAGCGGATAGAGTTTGCGAATGGTTGTAAGGTAGATCAGCACAAACAGACTCAAAATTGCAAAAAAGATAACGATAATAACGGGGTTGTAGAGATTGAGTTTTGTTGCATCTTGCAAAAGATAAAGTTTGTCTTGATGGCTAATGAGGATGTAGTGGTGCTCGTTAAAAAGATAGATGCTTACATTTTCGCCGCTTGTCAAATTTTTTGAGTGGATCAGTGCAACATCTTTTTGTGTCAAAAAGCTTTTAATTTTTTGTAAGTCATCAATGAGACTATAATTAAGCGAGTTTAGTGAATTGATAAAATCGGTTGCTATCATCTGTTCGTTGTGTGCTCGTACAACAATACGTGAGACGGCAAAATGTTTGCGCTCAAGAAAGTTTTCATGCTGCAAGCGGTTTGCTTGGTGCAAAAAGAAAAATGATGCGATAATAGAGACACCTGAGATGATAAATACTAATGTGATTGTAAAAAAGATAGAATTTGTTTTTATTCTTCGTCCTTGAGTTTGTATCCCACGCCGCGTACGGTTTGGAGGTATTTGGGTTTTTTTGAATTTGTTTCTATCTTGTTTCGCAGTCTACTGATAATAACGGCTATAGAACTGCTTTTTTCTCCGTCACTGTGGAGAAATCGACAACTATCTAAGATCTCTTCACGGCTTACGACAAACCCTTTTCGCTCAATCAAAAGTGCTAGTAGTTCAAACTCTGCTGCGGTAAGCTGCAACTCGTTATCGTGCATTGTGATGATTTTTCGATTTTTGTCATAAACAAATGCGCTTGAAGAGGGGGGATCCTCAGGCGCATTTTGTGTTCTTCGTAAAAGTGCTTTGATTCTTACTTCCAACTCCCTGGGGTCGTAGGGTTTTGGCAAATAATCATCAGCCCCGAGTTCAAGTGCGGTTACTTTGTCGGTGATGTCGCTTCGTGCAGAAGAGATGATGATGGGGATATTGTGTTTTTGCACCAACTCTTTGCACACTTCCAATCCATCCATGCCCGGAAGAGAGAGATCAAGGATGATAAGATCATAGTTACTTAGTCCTATTTTGCTAAGGGCGATAAATGGATCTTCAAAGTTTTCGACTTCAATATTAAACTGGTTGAGATATTCTGAGAGAAGATTTGCCAAATCGACATCATCTTCCACCATTGCAACTTTAACCAACTTCATTTCCTTTTATTTGAGGTGTAAAAAAACCCGATTTCTTTCTTTGTTGCCTAGCAACTATATCAAGGAGCATTTCAAATTGTTTGGGGGACAGTCTCAATTGTCTTGGGCTTTTTTCAAAAGTGATTGGTTGCAACGACATCTCCTATACAAAATAAGGTAGTTGTAATTAGCCGCATCTTGCAGCACTCATTTATGGGACAGTGAAATTATACAAAGAGGATGTTAATCAATTTTAAACTCATTATTAATAGATGATAAATAACAAAATTACACAGTTAAACAAATATAAAAGTTACTATTCAATATAATAACTATAACATAAGTGTAAGATAATTACAAATGTGTTACACTTATTCACAGGCGATAGAGATTATATAGAAAATTACACATTTTAAGCGCCGATGCTACACTGTTGCTATGTTTAAAAAATATAGTTATAATTATTTACAAAAACTTACCGAAAAAGGAAAGAAGATGTCTCAAATATTCCATCCTCACAAGAAGATGTTTGACGCACCGCTTATTCAAAATATGTGCGAATATCAAGATTTAGTAGAAAAATTTGATGAAGATTATGAAGGTACTTGGGCGAGTTTTGCCGATGAAAAGATCGATTGGTTTAAACCCTATGACACTATTTTAGATGAAAGTAATGCACCGTTTTATAAGTGGTTTGTAGGCGGTGAGCTTAATGTTGCCCACCAATGTATCGATAGACATTTAGACACAAAGAAAAACAAAGCGGCTATTATTTTTGAAGGCGATAACGGTGATCAAAGAATTTTGACATATCGTGAACTGTACTATGAAGTAAACAAAACGGCTAATATGCTCAAAAATAGATTTGGCGTTAAAAAGGGTGATAGAGTCGTTATTTATATGCCGATGATCCCAGAAGCTGCGGTTATGATGCTTGCGTGTGCACGTCTTGGGGCGATCCACTCGATCGTATTTGGCGGATTTAGTGCCGATGCGCTTCGTGATAGAGTAATCGATGCGCAGGCAAAAGTTGTTATAACAGCTGATGGAGCGTATAGAAAAGGTAAGCCCTATATGCTCAAGCCTGTTGTGGATAAGGCACTGAGCCAAGGGTGTGAGTGCGTTGAAAAAGTGTGTATCGTTGAGCGAAACGGTGAAGATATTCAGTGGGTAGCCGGGCGTGATTATTCCTACCAAGAGTTAGTCAAGGGTGAATCAAGCGTATGTGATGCGGTGCCTGTAGATAGCGAACACCCACTCTTTTTGCTCTATACTAGCGGTAGTACCGGAAAACCTAAAGGGGTACAACACAGTAGCGCCGGGTACATTCTTTGGGCACAGATGACGATGGAGTGGGTATTTGATATCAAAGATAACGATACATACTGGTGCACCGCTGATATCGGATGGATTACGGGGCATACCTATATCGTATACGGACCGCTTGCAGCAGGAGCAACAACGGTGATGTTTGAAGGTGTTCCGACATTCCCTGATGCGGGGCGTTGTTGGAGAATGGTAGAGGAATACAAGATCAATCAATTCTACACAGCACCTACAGCTATCAGACTGCTGCATAAAATGGGTGCGGATGAGCCTGCAAAATATGATCTTAGCTCTTTGAGAGTGCTGGGAACGGTCGGAGAGCCTATCGATCCGCCTGCATGGAAATGGTACTATGAAGAGGTTGGGAGTTCACAGTGTTCAATCGTTGATACCTATTGGCAGACCGAAACCGGCGGTCATATGATCTCTCCGCTTCCTGCTGCAACTCCTATCAAACCTGCGTGCGCAACATTCCCGCTTCCGGGGATCAAAGCAGAGGTGATCGAAGCAGACGGAACACCAACGGCAGTGGGAGAAAAAGGGTTTATGTGCGTAACAAAACCTTGGCCGGCAATGATCCGAACAATTTGGAATGATGAAGAGCGATTTAAAAAATCATACTTTGGAGATTGTAAAAAAGATGGACAACCCGTATACTTCAGCGGTGACGGTGCGATGATGGATGAAGACGGCTATATCACGATCACGGGAAGAACGGATGATGTTATCAATGTAAGCGGTCACAGAATGGGTACGGCTGAAGTTGAAGCAGCGATCAAAAATCACTCTCACGTTGCAGAAGTTGCCGTTGTGGGAAAACCACACGATATCAAAGGTGAGGGGATCTTTGCATATGTCGTGCTAAAATCTGTTCCTGTTGATGAAAAAGACGGTGTTGCCGATGAGCTTGAACTGACAAAAGAGATCAATGGTATCATTAAAGATGAGATTGGAGCGATTGCGCTGTGTGATGATATTGCGTTTGTACCGGGACTTCCTAAAACAAGAAGCGGTAAGATCATGAGACGTATCTTGCGAAGCTTGGCAAAAGGTGAAGAGGTCAAACAAGATACTTCAACTCTTGAAGACCCATCAATCGTAGATAAAATCTCACAAATGCTACAAAAGTAATATAGATACGGGGTCTTGCCCCGATCTGTATAGTATTAATAAATTCTGAATACAAAAAACTACAATACGCTATTTATAAATATAACATAAGTTAAATTACAGTACAATGGTCAATTAACTTTGTGAAGGATCGTTTATGACGCTGTATAAAAAAAGTTTTCTCTATAGTGCATTTTTCATATTGGTATTTTTATCCCTGTTTTTCATACTCTATGGACAGCATCTCAAAAAAGAGGTAACCACCCAAGCACAGACGACGCTACAAGAAGATATCAGGCAGTTTGAAAACGCAGTAGATCTTGAAAACAGTGTTCCCGAAACAGCAGAAGCTATCTTTGTACGAGATATATACAAAGCCGTAATGATAAAAGATTTTGTAGAAACCGTCATCTATGAAGACCTTCATCCAACAGGTGCAAAACCCAATCCGGTCTTAGCTTCTATCTTCCCAATCAAACCCGCAACGGTCACGGAGTATGCAAAAGATAGAGAGGGAGAAAATATCTCTTTAATTATCACACTTGATGCGCAACAGTTACAAGTGATTTTACAAAACGCTTTACAGACTGTAATGCTCTATCTTGCTGCGACATATGTTGTGATGGTGCTTTCTTTGATGGTGCTATTTGGAGGATTGTTACGTCCTTTAAAAGATATTCGTAAACAGATCTTTCATATGCAAGAGAACAAATTCATCGAAACGCATAAATTTCCTAAAACAAGCGATCTTCGTGAATTGATAGTGATGTTAAATAATACGACGACCAACTTAAAATCAAAATTTAAAAAAGATTCCGAGATTTTAAATAAATATTATGAAGTGATCTATAATGATGAAGAAACGGGTCTGAGTAATAGAAACTACTTTATGATGAATCTCAACAGTGAACTTGATAGTGCCAATGAAAAAAATCGCGGATTAGTTATCTTTGTTCGGATCGTTAATTTTGAATCTTTGAACAATTCGCACGGATATGAAAAGGTCACTGCGGCGATGCAAAAACTTGTTACCTCTTTAGAGCGCCTTGAAATTCCTTATGCCGTGTTAGCGCGTATCAAACCCGATACCTTTGCCTATCTCATCAGTGATCAAAAATACGAAAAATCACAAAACATTATTAATAAGCACTATGATGACCTATTGAGTGCTTTTCAAAGCGAGTTTGAAGATATCGCCGTCTCTATTGCGGTTGCAGCGGGAGAGTTTAAGCGTGGCGATAGTATCAAAGCACTCCTGTCAAAAGTTGATACGGCACTCAGTGATGCCGTGATCATAACTCACCGCAAAAGGATATCCTATGCTAAAACGGGTCAAAGAGCACTTTCAAAATCAGAACGTTTAGAGCTTATAGCATATGCATTTAAAAACAATAGCTTTGATATCGAATTGCGTCCGATTCAAGATCTGCATGAAGATAGAAAGAACTTCCTTACCGTGCTTTCATTTTTGAAAGATAAAGATGAGAATAGTTACAATAAAAGTGAATTTTTATCTATTTTGTATGAAAAAGATATGGTTGCGCAGTATGATAAGATAATGATAGAAAAAGTTGCAAGTAGATACCGCCTTATTAATCATCCTATTACGGTGATGCTTCCTATCTCAAGTGATTTTATCAACTCACTTGAGCATATGCGGTGGTTTGGGGATAAGCTAGAGGAGTTACAAAGCAACCATTATATTAAGCTGTGCTTTTGCGTTAAAGACAATATCGCCCAAAATGAACTTGATAAGTTACTTTCTTTTTCAAAGATGGTGTATCGGTTTAAATACTACATCGCTATTAGTGAATTTACCCTTGATCAAGAAAAACTTTCCTATCTGCAGCGGCTCAAACCACGATATATCGTTATCGACCAGGATTACATCGAAGATCTGTATACAAAAGACAAAACTAAAGTCAAAGCGATAAACTTTATGATCCATGAAGTGAATGCAAAAGTGGTTGTTGGATATATGGATGATCCAAGTCTCATTACTAAGATGCAAGAACTTGATGTGGATTATCTGTTGCGAAACAATTATAAAGGGGAGTATTGATCTCCTCTTTATACCTCGATCTTGCAGCCAAAATCGGCTAAGCCCGCATTGTAAACACTGCTTGTTACAATAGCGTCAATACCCGTATCTACATACGCACTGCAATTGTTTTTATGGATACCTCCTGCTGCGATAATCTTTGAGTTTGCAGACACCTTATTTTTATAGCTTACAACGTGTTTAAGATCATTAAGAGTTAATTTATCGGTTTGAATTACTGCAATTTTTGCATCAAGCAACGCCTTTGCTTCTTGTAAATCTTTGGTTTCAATGACGATCTTTTTTTCCGGAACTTTGTGCTGCATCTTTGTAACGGCTTGTATAAATTTATCTGTGTCTGCATAGAGAGTTTTATGGTTGGCAAAAAACAGCACCGTTTCACTTAAGTTCAGCCGGTGGATCATCCCCCCGCCACACAGAACGGATTTGATACAAAACTCTTTTGCAAAGGGAAAGGATTTTCTTGTTGCAAGCAGTTGACAATGTGGGTTTATCGCATGAATATTTTGTACAAAGTCATAGGTATACGTAGCCATAGCGCAACTGTATTCAAGCAGGTTTTGACAACTTCTCCATGCATGATGGAGTTTTTGGTAACTGCCCCTTAATTTTAAAAGTGTGTCTCCCTCTTGTGCACGCTGCCCCTCTTTGAGACAATGCAATACGCTCACTCCTATAATATCAGCTATTTGCACCGCTTCTTCAATACAAGATACAATCACCTCATGTCTTGTAAAAATCTCTAAAGTACCCTCTTTTTCATCTGCTTCTTGCAGCATTGTCGTGAGATCAAAATAGGGCAGATCATCTTTGATAAAATGATGTAATAGGTTTTTATTGATGGTAAACATTTAACTTTATCCTTTTTTAAAAAGTTTATATGCTGAAAGTAGCAGTATAATACCAAGCAGTGCTTCAAGGTAGATAGCATTGACAACTCCATAAAGCATTGCACCGATAAAAGCGCCTAGAATAGAGCCCACACTCATGTAGATAATCACATGTTTAAAGCTAAACACCTCTTGTAATCTGCCTGTCTTATTGTATTTGTAGATGCCCATAAGCAGTGTAGGAAAAGAGATAGCTAGACTTAGCGTCCCCGCTACTTTGATATCAACTCCATATAAAAGCATAATGGTTGGAATAAGCAGTTCGCCCCCTGCAACGCCAAGGAGTGAACTAATCATACCGATACCGATACCTAAGATAAAGCCTACAAACAGTTGCACAAAAAAAGGCAGCGCGACAGTTGCTTCAAAATCAAAAAATAGATGGCTAAAAAGTAGAGCACTTAAAAACAAAAGGAGTATAAAGATATAGCTATGAAGCTTTTTTTTATCAATGTTGACGGCTTTATTGGCTCCAAGCCACGCTCCTATAAGTGTGCCTGCTAAGAGATTGAGCACAATGTATGCACTTGAAAAGACCTGTTCATCAAGTCCGCGAAAAAGCAGCGAAAAGATAACCGTTACTAGTGAGATGATGATATTAAGCATCACCGCATGCAGTGTATCTATTTTTAAGATGCCCACTAGAAACGGCAGTCGAAACTCTGCACCGCCAAGTCCTATAAGACCGCCAAGGGTCCCGATGCTTGTGCCACCTAAAAAACTTTTTAATTTCATTATATTACCCCGAAATAGAGGGGTTAAATGCTTTGGTGCCTACCCGTACGGCTTGTCCGATACGTAAAGATTGGATCTCTTGCTGCGACACTACAACCTCTACAAGCTGCTGTCCGATTGAGATAATGGCTACGTTGATAATATCGACTTTGATAATATCAAGCAGTTCCCCCTCAAAAGAAAACTTTTGGCTGCCACTAGTTTGTAGCAGTATCTGTTTGGGAGTGCCGTCATCTATGATCTTTGCATGCTCAAGCACAACCACGCGGTTTGCTAAGCGATAAATCTCGCTTGGATCGTGACTAACCATGATCGTGGTGGTGCCAAACTCTTTATGCAGAGCTAAAATCTCACTTTGCAGTTTTGTACGCATAGAAGGATCAAGTGCTGAAAGAGGTTCATCCATCAAAAGGAGTTTTGGCTCATTCATCATGGCTCTACACAAGCTTACACGCTGCTTTTGACCGCCGCTAAGTGTTGCGGGAACTCTATCTTTTAACCCTTTGAGTTCAGTCATATTTAGCAGCTTATCGGCTAAATTTTTGTTACTATTTACAAAAAGGAGGTTTTGTTCTACACTCATATTTTCAAACAGTGCATAATCTTGAAATACAAAGCCGATCTTTCTTTTTTGCACGGGTAAAAAGGTTTTGCTATCTTGCCAGATAGTCCCCTCTACCTCTATTGTCCCGCTAGCTTTTTCAAGTCCCGCAAGGATTCGAAGCAAAGTAGTCTTACCGCTGCCGCTTTGCCCTGCAAGGGCGATAAAATCTGCATTGTTTATCTCTAGGTCAATATTAAGATCCATATCCCCTTGTGATCCGTGCAGTGTTTTGTTTATATCGATTTTTATCATGCTACACCCCGATCGTTTTTTTATTTTCACCGTTAAACAGATACACGCCAAGCAGTACTACAAAGCTGATAAAAAGCATGATACCGCTGTAGATATGCGCCATCTCATAATCCATGATCTCAACAAACTCATAGATTGCCACACTAGCAACTTTGGTTTCACCCGGGATTGAACCCCCGACCATCAGCACAACGCCAAACTCCCCCACGGTGTGAGCAAAAGTAACGATCATTGCCGTCATCAGTGCCGGTTTAATATTTGGTAGTGCAACTTTAAAAATAGTTGTGAGTTTTCCTTTACCGCTTAAATAGCTTGCTTCTAGCATATTTTTATTTAAACTTTCAAAGCCGCTTTGGAGAGGTTGTACCATGAAAGGGAGGCTATAAAAGCAGCTTGCAACAACAAGACCGGTGAAATTAAATACCAGCTTTATCCCAAAAGTTTCATCAAAAAAGTTCCCTATCGGGGAGTTGTGCGAAAGTGCCCACAAAATATAAAAACCAAGCACTGATGGCGGCAATACGATAGGCAGTGCCGTAATCGCTTCAATAGTGGGTTTGATCTTTGACTTTGTCTGTGACAGGTACCAACTTAGCGGCAGCGATATCACAAAGAGTATGATTGTTGTCACGCCCGCAAGTTTAAAAGAGAGGATAAAGGGTTCCCACTGCACTTTGCTAAGTAGCTCAATCATGGTATACCTCCTTGATAGAAAGTTCACTTGCTTTAATAAAAGCCGTCACGACATCTCCTTGCCCTATCTGTAGTCGCAAAAAAGACTCTTTTGTGATGATCGATTCTAAGGTAGATCCGTTGCAATCAAGTAAAACACTACAGAGGAGTTTGCCTCTGTTGATCTGTTTTACCGTTGCATCTAAGCGGTTTGAGTAGCTTAAAATCCCGCTGACATCCCTACCTAATGCAACGGCTGTGGGTTTGAGCATAAGTTTGACTTGCGAACCTACACTGATGTTGCTAGCCAATTCTAAACTCATCATCCGCAATGGTCTGCCTAAAAAGTCAAAATCCACAAGATTGAGTGAATCTTGGGATTTAATCTTTGTGACGGTTGCTATAATCTCACTCATTGCACAATATACCCGTATTCTTTAAAGATATCTGCTGCTTGTGCACTGAGGATAAACGTATACAATGCATGCACATTTGGGTTTTTATCGCCGTTTTTTAAGATAACAACCCCTTGGTCAATGGGTTTATAAAGTTTTGGATCAACCTCATGCCAATGCTTGTTTCGGACATAGCGACTCATCTTGTCGCTGTACAAAGATGATTTGGCGATAAAGCCGATATCAGCTGCAGTGACGGCGTAGGCAACGGTTTGTGAAATCGATTCTGCAAAGACAAACTTATGCTTTACATCTTCATAAACACTTGCATTTTTTATCGCTTCTATCGCTGCTGCACCGTAGGGGGCCGTTTTTTCATTGGCTATAGCTATCTTATCGATCGATGCATCCTTTAGCAGTTGCATCCCTTTGGTGTAATCTTTTTGGCTTGAACTCAAATACGCCAATGCTCCCTGTGCATAGACGTGGGGTTTTG
>JBNJHJ010000002.1:0-27357 GCA_051748365.1 Campylobacterota bacterium | reverse complement strand
CCCCGCAGCTATTTCGATCTCTATCTTTGCCAACAAATACCGCTACCTACAAAGCACCTTTGCAGGGATTGTGATGCTAAGTTCATTTTTGAGTTTTGCGGTTCTTGGGGTTTTGTATCTTGTGACAAGCTTATAGGGCTTAAGGGCAGATATTAAGCCATGTTTTTCCCACAAATCACCCCGCAAGCCAGCGCAAAGTGCAAGTTATACCCGCCTCTTTGTCCTACCACATCAAGTACCTCACCACCGAGGTAGAGGTTGGGGATTTTTTTGCTCATGAGCGTTTGTTTGTCTACTTCCTCCACGCTCACACCGCCGCCTGCTACTTCGGCGTATTTGAGTTCTCTGCATGAGTGCACTTCAAACTCCATACCTTTGAAGATGTAGCAAAGCTTTTTGATCACTTTTGGATTTATCGTTTGGGCGAGATTGTACTTTGCTATGAGCATTTTTGCAACTTTTGCGTGTAGGAATGATTTCAAAAACAGTTCCAAACTCTGCGGTTTTGCGCGCTTGTAGAGCATCTTCAAAAAGCTTTCGAGTTCATGTTGCGGTGTGCGCGCAAAAAGATCGACTTTCAAGATCACCTTTTTGCCGCTATGAATAGCAGCGCAGGCATAGTGGCTAAGATCAAGCACCGTTAATCCCGAAATGCCGTAGGGCGTAAAGAGCAGGTCGCCGCTTTTTTCATAGGTATTGTTTTCAATCTGCATCGTTATTTTTGCATCCACCTTGACCCCGCTTGCGAGTTCATGGTGGTTTTGTTTGAGCTTTAGTTGCACAAGGCTTGGATGAGATGGCTTTGTGCGCAAGCCAAGATCGTTGGCAAGGGCGTAATCAGCTTGAGCAGGATGCTTGATATATGCGTTAGAACCGCTACAAAGCAGCAGTTTCTCAAAATCTTCATATTTTGTGTCCTTGCTATACAGCGTAAAGGAGCTATTTTTTTCTATCTTTGTGATGTTGCAGCTGCAATGTATCTCTACGCCGCGGTTTTGAAGATGATTTTGCAAAATTGCGACGACGTTTTTGCCATCATAACTCAGCGGAAAGACTTGCCCCTGTGAGGTACTGAGTGCGATACCTAAATCTAGCAAGATCTTTTGCAGTGCATTGAAGTTGACGGTGTTGATGATAGCGTTTACAAATGTTTTGTCGCTACAAAAATAGTTTTGCGCATCGATGCGTGTGTTTGTGATGTTGCATCTGCCGTTTCCCGCCATGGCTAGCTTTTTGCCCAAGGAGCTGTTTTGTTCAAAAAGCGTCACCTTCGCGCCTCGTTTTGCTGCTTCGAGTGCTGCCATGATACCGCATGCCCCACCGCCGATAATCGCAATCTTTGCCATACTAATCCTCTAAAGAAAAACTTTTGTTATAATATCAAAAAAACTAGAAGTAGCGATGGATATAGAAAAGTACATACAACAAAACCCCTTAGAGGTTATAAGTTTTCATCCCCATTTTAACCAAGCGCTCAACGAAATGGTATTGGCAGGGGGCAAGCGTTTTCGCCCGCAGCTGCTATTAAGTATCGTTGATGAGTATGCACCGCTTCTGCATGAGGGTGCACTGCCTGTGGCGTATGCTTTGGAGGTTTTTCACACCTACTCACTCATTCACGATGACCTTCCCTCTATGGATAATGCAGCTCTACGCCGCGGACATCCGACTTTGCATGTACGCTATGATGAGGTTACCGCTACGCTAGCGGGAGATGCGCTCAACACCCAAGCCTTTGGGTTGATCGCAGATGCCGCACTTAGCAGCAATGTCAAGATCGAGCTGATCAAAACTTTGGCAAGTGATGGTGGAATTGGCGGAATGATCATCGGGCAAGCGATCGATTGCCACTTTGAAAATACACCGCTTAAGCTTGATGAGGTGAAGTTTTTACACATCCACAAAACCGCAAAGCTTATTGCAGCAAGTTTGAAAATGGGCGCGATCATTGCAGGAATTGATGCAAAAATGACACAAAAGCTCTATCAGCTTGGGATCGATCTGGGGCTTTTGTTTCAGATCCAAGATGATATCATCGATGAAACCCAAAGCAGCGAAGATGCAGGTAAAACAACCGGCAACGACGGAGATAAAAATAGTTTTGTCAATATCATCGGCTTAGAAAAGTCATATAAAGAAGCCGATAAATTGGCGCAAAAGATAGAAGATGATTTTTCTAAGTTTGATCCAAAACTACAAAATGCATTGCATACAATCATGAAAAAATACTTATACAGACATAAAGGATAACGATATGAGACAAAAGATGGCAGATACTATACGGTTTTTAGCAGCGGATATGGTCCAAAAAGCAAACAGCGGACACCCCGGCGCTCCGATGGGGCTAGCAGATATTGCGGTTGTTTTGAGTGAGCATTTAAGCCACAACCCAAAAGATGCAAAATGGCTCAACCGCGACCGTTTGGTTTTTAGCGGCGGGCATGCAACGGGGCTTATCTATTCCTTGCTGCATCTTTGGGGATATGATGTGAGTTTAGATGATCTCAAAGATTTCAGACAGCTAGATTCATGTACCGCAGGACACCCCGAATGCGGACACACCGACGGTGTAGAGATCACAACCGGACCGTTAGGGCAAGGGATCGCCAACGCAGTAGGGTTTGCCATGGCTGCCAAGTTTGCCGGCAATAAGCTCAACAGCGACACGGCAAAGATTATTGATCACAACGTATACTGTCTATGCGGCGATGGCGATTTGCAAGAGGGTATTAGCTACGAAGCATGCGCTACGGCGGGGCACTTAGGGCTTGATAATCTAGTAGTAATTTATGATAGCAATGAGATCACTATCGAGGGCAAAACAGACTTAGCGTGGAGCGAGGATGTAAAGCTTCGTTTTGAAGCGCAGGGATGGAGAGTTCTTGAGATTGACGGGCATGATTATGAAGCGATCGATGCTGCGTTTGTATTGGCGAAAAAAAGCGATAAACCCACGCTGATTATCGCAAACACGACTATCGCAAAGGGTGCGCACACGATGGAAGGTAGCCACAAAAGTCACGGCGCGCCGCTAGGTGAAGAGGAGATAAAAGCGGCAAAAGAAAAAGCGGGCTTTGATGCAGCGAAATCTTTTGAAATTCCAAGTGATGTGCTTGAGCGGTTTCGATGCGCGGTTGAAAAGGGTGAATTAGCACAGAAAAAGTGGAATCACTTGTTGCAACAAACACCGTTAATTGAGCAAACAAAAGCGTTAGAAGCGCTACTGAATCCTGATTATGCAAAGATTGAGTGGCCAAGTTTTGAAGAGGGAGACAAAGAAGCAACAAGAGGCAGCAACGGTAAAATCTTAAACGCAATTGCCAAAGCGGTACCGGGATTTTTAGGCGGAAGTGCCGATCTTGCTCCTTCAAACAAGACCGAACTTAGCGGTATGGGTGAGTTTCCACAGGGCAAAAATATAAAATTTGGGATCAAAGAACATGCGATGGCTTCGATGGTCAATGCGATGAATCTTTATGGACCCTTAAGAGTATTTAGCGCAACCTTTTTTGTCTTTAGTGACTATCTCAAACCCGCTGCAAGAATTGCGGCACTTGCAAACATACCGCACCACTTTATCTGGACGCACGATAGTATCGGAGTAGGAGAAGACGGTCCAACGCATCAACCCATTGAACACTTAAGCCAATTTAGAGCGTTACCGAATTTTTATACTTTTAGACCCGCTGATGCAAACGAAAATGTAGAGTGTTGGAAGCAAGCGCTAGATATGGACGCGCCTACGGCATTTGTTCTTAGCCGTCAAGGACTTACGGTGAGAAACTACGCTCCGATTGAGGGAAGCGTGAGTACCGGAGCGTATCTGATCAAAAAAGTAGACGGTGCAACGCATACGCTTATAGCAAGCGGAAGTGAAGTGGATCTAGCGTTGGAAGTGGCAAAAAAGATGAATGTAAATGTTGTGAGCGCACCCTGTTTTGATCTCTTATGTGAACAGGATAAAAAGACGGTAGAGGCAATCATCGATCCAAATACAAAAGTAGTGGCAATAGAAGCGGCAACGGCAACAGAGTGGTATCGATTTGCCGATGAGGTGATTGGTATGCAAAGCTTTGGGGCAAGCGGGCCGGCAGATGAAGTGTTTGCTAAGTTTGGATTCACCGCCGAAGCGATTGTGCAGAAGTTACAATAGTAGCCTCGCCGTCATGCCAAACTTGCGAGACGGATCGGTTTAAGGGCAGAGATCCTGAACCGAGTTGGGATGACAGGTGGGAAAATTCTTGCACGCCTCTTCGTCATGCCAAACTTGATTTGGCATCTAGGTTGTGCTTGCGAAACGGGTCGGTTTCATTACAGAGATCCTGAATCAAGTTGGGGATGACGCGACGTCAGTACATCTTCAGCCCGTGACCAGGAATCGAGTTGGGGATGACGCGACAGGATGATATGGGATAGCAGCATCTAGTCTAGCAAGACGGGTCAATAGCATACACTAACGTTTTTTTATTTTTATCCTCCACGGTTTCTAAATACTCAAGCCCATCAATCTCTACTTCAAGCAGCTGCGCAATTGTTTGGATATTGTTTTGTGCACAGACGCGCGCAAGGATGCCGCGGTACGCTTTTGCCCAGTGGCTGACTGTTTTGCCGTTTTTGATAAACTTAGCACTATAATACGTTTTTTTTGGTTTGTAAAACTTTTCGTAATGCGCAGCACTGAGATCAAGCACCGTATCAAACTGCTTGTCTAAAAATGCAAGCTGCTTTTTGTAATGCTGTGCGGGATTGAAGCCTGCGATTTTGGCACCTTGTTTTAAGCGGTAATAGGGGATATTATCGCAAGCACGAACAATTCCGTAGAGATTGGAAAAGAGATAAACATTGCTGTGTATATAGTTTTTTGCTTCTAAATCAAGCCCTAAATAATCCAAATATTCAAAAGCTACCCCCTCATAGCGCAAGATCGCCTTTTTGACAGTTTGTAGTTGATAGTTGTTTATATCACTGTCTTTGTCTTTAGTTGTTGAAAAGATCTTTTGCACGCATGTAGCATCATTCAAACATGTTTCGTACGCATCTATTACCTTTTGTCTGTCTATACCATCAAAACAAAGATCGCGGACACAAAACCTGCCTTCACCGCCGACAGATTTGGTTTCGCTTGGAGCTAAAAGTATCGTCATACGCAGCCTTTTTGGATAAATTTTACAAATTCTAACATTTTTTTGCCTAAAGTCTTGACAAACCAAAACAAAAAGGATAAAATTCCACCACTAAATTTGATTGCTGGCGTAGCTCAGTTGGTAGAGCAGCTGATTTGTAATCAGCAGGTCGGGGGTTCGAGTCCCTTTGCCAGCTCCATTTTTAGCAATCAATATCAGTGTTAGTACCAGAAACACACATGGTGAGATACTCAAGCGGTCAACGAGGGCAGACTGTAAATCTGCTGGCTTCGCCTTCGAAGGTTCGAATCCTTCTCTCACCACCATGATGCGGGAATAGCTCAGTTGGCTAGAGCGTCAGCCTTCCAAGCTGAGGGTCGCCGGTTCGAGTCCGGTTTCCCGCTCCATTTATTATCTGGGAGCTGAGAGATTACTCCATTTTTCATAATGTATATTTATAGTCTCCATGAAACAGCTTTCATAACCAGATATTAGGCACCCGATAGGTAAATACGCCCAGATAGCTCAGTGGTAGAGCACTTCCTTGGTAGGGAAGAGGTCGGCGGTTCAAGTCCGCTTCTGGGCTCCATAGTAAAACTTACAAAAAGTAAGTGTAAACTTTTGGAGTCTAAGAAAAAATTGAGTTAATTATGATATAATCACCCGATAAATTTTCGATGGAGGAATAAAAAATGGCTAAAGAAAAATTTGACAGAAGTAAGCCACACGTAAATATAGGTACTATCGGTCACGTTGACCATGGTAAAACTACTTTGACTGCTGCAATTACCGCGGTACTTGCAACTAACTCATCTTCAGCATTTATGGATTACGATGCAATTGATAATGCACCGGAAGAAAGAGAAAGAGGGATCACGATCGCTACTTCTCACGTTGAGTATGAAACTGAAAACAGACACTACGCACACGTTGACTGCCCGGGTCACGCCGACTATGTTAAAAACATGATTACAGGTGCTGCACAGATGGACGGTGCTATCTTAGTATGTTCTGCAGCTGATGGTCCTATGCCACAAACTAGAGAGCACATCTTGCTTTCAAGACAAGTTGGTGTACCGTACATCGTTGTATTTTTAAACAAAATGGATATGGTTGATGATGAAGAGCTTGTTGAACTAGTTGAGATGGAAGTTAGAGAACTTCTTGAAGAGTATGATTTCCCAGGTGATGATACGCCAATCGTAGCTGGATCTGCGCTTAAAGCATTAGAAGAAGCTAAAGAGGGAAAAGTTGGTGAATGGGGTGAAAAGATCCTTGAGCTAATGAAAGAGGTAGACGCTTATATTCCTGAGCCTGTAAGAGAAACTGACAAAGATTTCTTAATGCCAATTGAAGATATTTTCTCAATTCCAGGGCGTGGTACTGTTGTAACAGGTAGAGTTGAAAAAGGTACTGTTTGCGTTGGTGATGATATTGAAATCGTTGGTATTAAAGATACTCAAACAACAAAAGTTACCGGTGTTGAAATGTTCCGTAAAGAGATGGAAAAAGGTGAAGCCGGTGATAACGTTGGTATCTTGCTTAGAGGTACTAAAAAAGAGGATGTTGAAAGAGGTATGGTTCTTTGTAAGCCCGGTTCAATTACTCCACATACCAAATTTGAAGCTGAAGTTTATGTATTGAGCAAAGACGAAGGTGGTAGACATACACCATTTTTTGCAGGATATAGACCACAGTTTTATGTAAGAACAACTGACGTAACGGGTGATGTACAACTTCCAAGCGATGTTGAGATGGTAATGCCTGGAGATAACGTTAAGATGAATGTTACTCTAATCAACCCTATCGCACTAGAAGACGGTACTCGATTTGCAATTAGAGAAGGTGGTAGAACAGTAGGTTCTGGTGTTATCTCTAAGATTATAGAATAATTGAGAGAGGCTTAGCCCTCTTTCAAGATAAGGAAAGTCATGAGAGAAACAGTTCACTTAGCATGTGATAAATGTAAAAGACGTAACTATCACACAAGTAAAAACAAGAAAAACACAACTGAAAAGTTAGCAATCAAGAAATATTGTAAGTTTTGTAAAGAGCATACAGTTCACAAAGAAGCTAAACTATAAGTTTTTAGGCGGTATTATACCGCCTTATTATTAGGCCAATAGCTCAGTTGGTAGAGCATCGGTCTCCAAAACCGAGTGCCGGGGGTTCGAGTCCCTCTTGGCCTGCCATAAAAGGGTGATATATGCAAAAATTGATTAACAAATTTAAACTTTCTAAAAGTGAATTAGATAAGGTTATTTTTCCGACAAAAGAACAGATCAGACAAGCATTTATAGCAGTATTTGTTGTTGTAACAATAATAGCACTATTTTTAGCTTTTGTAGATTTTATGATGTCTCTACTTGTTTCATCAGCGGTATAGGGGAGATTTATGTCATTACAGTGGTACGCGATTCAAGCATATGCAGGAAGCGAACAAGCAGTAAAAAGAGGAATCATACAATTAGTTAAAGACAATGGTATAGAAGAGAGATTAGGTGATATTATTGTTCCAACTGAAGATGTTATAGATATCAAAGATGGAAAAAAGAGGATTAGCGAACGGTCTCTTTATCCGGGATATGTTTTTGTTCAGATCGATCTAGATACGGCAATCTGGCATAAGATCCAATCTTTGCCTAGAGTTTCACGTTTTATCGGTGAGCAGAAAAAACCAAGTCCCTTGACAAAAAAAGATATCGATTTGATATTGGAAAAAGCAAATAAAAAATCAGCTCCAAAACCAAAAATTGAGTATGAACAAGGTGAGATGGTACGTATCATTGACGGACCCTTTGCTAACTTCAATGCAATGGTAGAAGAGTATGACTTAGAACACGGTAAGCTAAAATTGAATGTTTCGATCTTTGGGAGAAATACTCCTGTAGAGATTCAATATACGCAAGTTGAAAAAATTATATAAAATTCAAAAAAAGGAAATTAGATGGCTAAAAAAATAGCAGACAAATTCAAACTAATGATACCTGCCGGTCAAGCAAATCCATCACCGCCTGTTGGACCTGCTCTTGGTCAAAGAGGTATCAATATTATGGAATTTTGTAAAGCTTTTAATGAAAAAACAAAAGATATGATGGGGTTTAATATCCCGGTTGTTATTACTGCATATAGTGATAGAAGTTTTACATTTATTACAAAGCAACCGCCTGCAACTGATTTGATTAAAAAAGCAGCGGGAATCAAAAAAGGTACGGATAATCCAATCCAGAATAAAGTCGGTAAGATCACAAAAGCACAGCTTGATGATATTATCAAACAAAAGATACAAGATCTAAATACAAACGATACCGATATGGCTGCTAGAATCATCGAAGGTTCATGTAGAAGTATGGGTGTAGAGATAGTTGACTAGACCACAATTTGTGGGAGCAAAATTATTATTGCGGAGAAATTTATGAGTAAAAGAATTGCACAATTAAGAGAAAAAATCGATTTTGAAAAAACATATAATATTGATGAGGCAGCTGAAACGGTTGCGCAACTAAAAACAGCAAAGTTCGATGAGACTGTAGAGGTTGCATTTAATTTAAATGTAGATCCAAGACACGCTGATCAAATGGTAAGAGGTGCTATCGTTCTACCAAACGGAACAGGCAAAAACGTAAGAGTAGCGGTACTTGCAAAAGCTGACAAGGCAGATGCTGCAAAAGAAGCGGGTGCCGATATCGTAGGGAGTGATGATCTTGTTGAAGATATTCAAGCAGGTAATATCAATTTTGACACGCTTATCGCATCTCCGGATATGATGGGTGTAGCCGGTAAGGTAGCAAGAGTTTTAGGTCCAAAAGGATTGATGCCAAATCCAAAAAATGGAACAGTTACTCCTGATGTAGCAACAGCTGTTAAAGAAGCAAAAGCGGGGAAAGTGAATTTCCGAGTTGATAAAAAAGGAAATATTCACGCAGGTATTGGTAAATCAAGTTTTGCTAAAGATGCTATTGCTGAAAACTTAACGGTTTTAGTAAAAGAGATCAATAGAAAAAAACCCGCAGCATCAAAAGGTAGATACATAACAAATGCAGCATTGTCACTGACAATGAGTCCTGCGATTGTTCTTGATGTAGCGCAGTTATTAGACGTCAAATAAAACTAAAGAATACTTTATCTTAGACTAAAGAAAATAGGGGCAGATGCTTAAACTGATCGGTTTTTTCCAAACCGTGTGCCTTATCGGACAGCCCTGTTGGAAGTCGGAAAGGAGAGAATATGACAAGAAATGAAAAAGTGCAGTTAGTTGAAAAACTTACCGAAGAATTTTCCCAAGCTAACGGAATCGTTATTGCCGATTATAAGGGGATGACGGTTGCTGAACTTGAAGCGATGAGAGCTCTTGCTTATGAAGCTGATGTAAAGGTTCGAGTTTTAAACAATAGACTGTCTTTGATCGCACTGCAAAATGCGCAAAAAGAAGGTCTTGAACTGACGCAAACAAATATTGCTGTTTGGGGTGAAGACCTTGTAGCGGTTTCAAAAGTTGCGGTTAAAGCTGCTGAAGATAGTAATGACAAACTTACTGTCAAAGCAGGACACTTAGATGGTCAAGCTGTGAGCAAAGAGGAAGTTATTGCTTACTCAAAGCTGCCTGGAAGAGAAGAGCTTCTTGGAATGTTGCTTTCAACATGGAACGCTCCGGCAACAAACCTTGCAGGCGTACTCAATGCTGTGCCTAGCAATTTTGTTACGGTACTTGATAATATTAAAAGTCAAAAAGAATCTGCATAGATTCGCAAAATTAAAATTACAATAAAAAGGAAATAAAATGGCAATTACAAAAGAAGATGTTGTAGAATATATCTCAAGCATGTCTGTTCTTGAACTTTCAGAACTCGTAAAAGAATTTGAAGAAAAATTTGGTGTATCTGCACAACCTACAGTTGTGGCAGGTGGCGCTGCAGGTGGAGCTGATGCAGGTGCAGCAGCTGAAGAAAAAACTGAGTTTGATGTTGTACTTACTGATGCAGGTGCAAAAAAGATCAATACTATTAAAGTTGTAAGAGCTGTTACAGGTCTTGGACTTAAAGAAGCAAAAGCTGCAGTTGAAGAGTTACCACATACACTTAAAGAAGCTGCAAGCAAAGATGAAGCAGAAGATATCAAAAAGCAAATCGAAGAAGCTGGAGCTAAGTGCGAACTTAAGTAATTTTAGTTTCTGTTTAGAGGGGTATACCCTCTCTAAACTTTCCTTCATGAAACCATTGTACTGCAATCATCAGATTGATTAGTGCAATGGTTTTACCATTTACCCCAAAATAAGGTTATAAACTTATGTTAAATTCACTTTATTCAGGAAATAGACTACGAGTAGACTTTTCAAAAACTGAGCAAGAGATTGAAGTACCCAACCTTCTTCAACTCCAACAAAAAAGCTACGATGATTTCTTAATGATTGATACCAATAACGGTGAAAGCGGTATTGAAAGAGTTTTCAAATCCGTATTTCCTATCAGTGACCAACAAAACAGGATTACACTTGAATATGATAGTATAGAGATTATAAAACCCAAATATACCGTGCGTGAGTGCATGGATAGAGGTTTGACATACTCCGTATCATTGAAGTTGAAAATCCGATTGATCACATGGGACAGAAACGAAAAAACCGGTGAAAAACTCGGCGTAAAAGATATCAAAGAACAAGATATTTACGTAAGAGATATTCCAATGATGACAGACCGTACATCTTTTATCGTAAACGGTGTAGAACGAGTTATCGTCAATCAACTCCATAGAAGCCCCGGTGTAATTTTTAAAGAGGATGAGTCAACTACGGCAAGTAACAAACTTGTGTACTCTTCTCAAATTATACCTGATAGAGGTTCATGGCTATATTTTGAGTATGATCAAAAAGATATTTTATATGCAAGAATTAACAAAAGACGTAAAATTCCCGTAACGATACTTTTTAGAGCGCTTGGGTATTCAAAAGAAGACATTTTAAGACTTTTTTATCCCGTTAAAAGAGTAAAAGTAGATAATAATAGATTTATCGTTCCTTTTAATAGTCAAGACTTTGAGGGGCGTGCAGAGTTTGACGTCAAAGATCTTTCGGGCAATGTCGTTGTAACTTCAGGAAAAAGATTAACAAAGAAAAAGATTCAAAAACTTGTTGATAGTGGAGTAGAGTGGGTTGAATATCCAATTGATTTTTTATTAGAGCGTTACTTAGCAAGTCCCGTTGTTGATAAAGATAGCGGAGAGGTGCTGTATGACACGGCAAATCCGTTAGATGAAGCAAAGCTTAAAAAGATCATCGATACGCAAATAGAAGATTTTGAGATAGCAGATGATTTAGCTGAGGGACGTGATATGGGTGTGCTTAACTCATTTCAAGCGGACTTTGAAAATCTTAAGCTTCTTAAACAAACCGAAGAGATCGAAGACGAAAACGATCTTAGTGCCATTCGTATCTATAAAGTGATGCGACCGGGTGAGCCTGTGACTGTTGAAGCGGCTAAAGAGTTTGTCAGACAACTTTTCTTTGATCCTGAAAGATATGATTTGACAAAAGTGGGCCGTATGAAGATGAACCACAAGTTAGGACTTAATGTTCCAGATTATGTGACGGTATTAACAGCTCAAGATGTTATTGCAACGGTGGAATATCTTATAAAGGTCAAAAACGGGATCGGACATATTGATGATCGTGACCACTTAGGAAATAGAAGAATCCGTGCCATAGGTGAGCTTCTAGGCAATGAGTTGCATAACGGTCTTGTGAAGATGCAAAAGGCGATTAAGGATAAGATGACGGTTGTGACGACCAGTCTTGATGAATTGATGCCCTATGACCTTGTAAACTCAAAGATGATCACCAACACGATCTTAGAGTTTTTCTCAAGCGGACAATTGTCGCAGTTTATGGATCAAACAAATCCATTGAGTGAAATTACGCATAAAAGAAGGCTTTCTGCGCTAGGTGAAGGCGGGCTTGTCAAAGAGCGTGCAGGTTTTGAAGTACGGGATGTTCACCCCACGCATTACGGGAGAATCTGTCCGATTGAAACGCCTGAGGGACAAAATATCGGTCTTATTAATACACTTTCAACCTACGCAAAGGTAAATGACTTAGGGTTTATCGAAGCACCTTATAAAAAGGTCAAAGATGGAAAAGTAAGCAATGAGATCGTTTATGTCACCGCAACACAGGAGGAGAATAAAGTTATCGCTCCTGCAAGTACGGTTGTCGATGAAGCGGGCAATATCGTAGAAGAGTTGATTGAGGTTCGAGTTGACGGTGAGATAACGCTTATTGATAAAAATAGAGTCGACCTTATCGATATCAATCCGCTGATGGTTGTCGGTGGTGCAGCTTCATTGATTCCGTTTTTAGAACACGATGATGCCAACCGTGCACTGATGGGTTCAAACATGCAGCGTCAAGCCGTGCCGCTTCTTAAAACAGAAGCTCCTGTTGTGGGAACGGGTATGGAAAAGATTACAGGTCGTGATGCATGGGAAAATATTAAAGCAAAACGTGCAGGTGTCGTTGAAAAAGTCGATGCTAAAAATATTTATATTATGGGCGAAGATGAAGAAGGTGTGTTTATCGATCAGTATACGATGCAAAAAAATATGCGAACAAACCAAAACACAACCTTTACACAATCACCGATCGTGCATCAAGGTGACAAGATCGAAAAAGGGCAAGTGATCGCTGATGGTCCAAATATGGATCAAGGGGAGTTGGCACTTGGGAAAAATGCACTTGTTGCGTTTATGCCGTGGAACGGGTATAACTTTGAGGATGCGGTTGTCATGAGTGACAAGTTGATCAAAAACGATACGTTTACCTCGGTACATACCTATGAAAAAGAGTGTGAAGCTAGAGAG
Organism: Campylobacterota bacterium; assembly: GCA_051748365.1. Lineage (GTDB taxonomy): Bacteria > Campylobacterota > Campylobacteria > Campylobacterales > Sulfurovaceae > TCS-49. Next base: position 14,383 of record JBNJHJ010000002.1, on the reverse strand, counting down.
TTAAAGCACGGAAATGAAGAGATTACAAGAGATATTCCAAATATTCGTGAAGATGATCTATTGCACCTTGATGAAAGTGGTATTGTTAAAGTAGGAACTCATGTCAAGCCCGGGATGATATTGGTAGGAAAAGTTTCTCCAAAAGGGGAGGTTAAACCAACTCCTGAAGAGAGACTTTTGCGAGCGATCTTTGGTGAAAAAGCCGGTCACGTGGTGAATAAATCACTCTATTGCCCCGCTACGATGGATGGTGTTGTTGTTGATGTTAAAGTATTTACTAAAAAGGGGTATGACAAAGATTCAAGAGCATTGCAATCATATGAGCTTGAAAAGCAGCAGCTTGACTTAGAGCACCACGACCAGCTTTTGATGATTGACCGTGAAGAGATGCTTCGAATTACGTCGCTTCTATCAAATGCCGTGCTTGAAGAGGATGTTGAGTTAGGACAGCAGCAGTTTAAACAGGGTTCTAAAGTTTCAAAAGAGACTATTGAGGGGATCAACAGATTTGCACTCAACTCTCTTGTGAAAAAGTACTCTACAGAGGTCCAAACACAGTATGAGGGATTAAAATCGCACTTTCAGGGTGAAAAGCGAAAACTCAAAGAAGCACACGATGAGAAGCTTAATATCTTAGAAAAAGATGATATTTTGCCAAGCGGTATTACAAAGCTTGTAAAAGTGTATGTTGCTACTAAACGTAAGATGAAAGTCGGTGATAAAGTGGCAGGGCGTCACGGAAATAAAGGTATTGTTGCCAATATCGTTCCTGAGATAGATATGCCCTATATGGAAGACGGAACGCCTGTAGATATCGTACTTAACCCGCTAGGTGTACCTTCGCGGATGAATATCGGACAGATTCTTGAGGTGCATTTAGGGTTAGCCGGGAAAAAGCTAGGAGCACAGATTGAGCAGATGTTTAACGAAAAGAAACAAGACTTTTTAGCACAGATGCGCCAAAAGCTTATAGATATCGCCGATGTTGCAAAACTGATGAATGCAAAAGAGGTTATTAGCGGTATGGATGATGATACGCTCATTCGATATGCCAAAGATTGGAGCAAGGGAGTACACTTTGCATCTCCGGTATTTGAAGGGGTGAATCCCGATGAGTTTAAGCAACTATTTGAATTGGCAAAGATAGATAGTGACGGCAAGACTGTTTTATATGACGGTAAAACCGGACAACAGATCAAAGAGAGAGTAAATGTAGGGTATATGTATATTCTTAAACTGCACCACTTAGTTGATGAAAAAGTGCATGCAAGAGCTACAGGACCATACTCACTTGTTACACAACAACCCGTCGGCGGTAAAGCACTCTTTGGTGGTCAAAGATTTGGTGAGATGGAAGTGTGGGCACTTGAAGCATACGGCGCAGCCAATACGCTTAAAGAGATGCTTACGATCAAATCTGATGATGTAGAGGGTAGAGTTGCCGCGTATAAAGCGATTACTAGAGGAGAACCCGTACCGAAACCGGGAATCCCCGAAACGATGTTTGTACTACGAAAAGAGTTGCAGGCACTAGGTATTGATGTAGATCTTTATGATGATGTAGAAGAGGGAAATAGTGATGAATAGATTGGAAAATTTAGCACCGGTAGAAGTAAGTGATACGGTCAAACCAAAAGATATTAAAGCCCTAAAGTTTGGATTAGCAAGTCCCGAAAAGATTCTTTCATGGAGTTATGGGGAAGTTAAAAAACCCGAAACGATCAACTATAGAACACAAAAGCCTGAACGTGACGGGCTTTTTTGTGCAAAAATATTCGGCCCTGTTAGGGATTACGAATGTATCTGTGGAAAATACAAAAAGATGCGTTTTAAAGGTACCGTGTGTGAAAAGTGTGGGGTTGAGATCGCATCTGCAAAGGTACGTCGTCATAGAATGGGGCATATCGATCTAGTAACTCCGGTTGCGCACATCTGGTATGTAAGTTCATTGCCAAGTAGAATAGGAACGCTTCTTGGAATCAAGATGAAAGACTTAGAACGTGTACTGTATTATGAAGCGTATATCGTTACCGAACCCGGTGATGCATGCTATGATAGTGAGGGGAAAAATCCTGTAGCTAAGTATGACGTACTCAATGAAGAGCAGTTTCAAGAGATTAATCAAAGATTTATCGATAGCGGTTTTGAAGCATATATGGGCGGCGAAGTGATCCGTTTCTTGCTTAGTGATCTTGATCTTGTAGATCTATTTAGCAATTTAAAAGAAGATGTGGCTGCAACAAAAAGTGAAGCAAAACGTAAAACGTATGTCAAGCGTCTTAAAGTGATTGAGAGCTTTTTAAACTCAGGAAATAAACCCGAGTGGATGATGCTGACAAAACTTCCGGTTATGCCGCCTGATCTAAGACCTTTGGTATCGCTTGACGGTGGAAAATTTGCCGTAAGTGACGTTAATGACCTCTATAGAAGAGTGATCAATAGAAACCAAAGATTAAAAAGATTAGTTGAGCTTGAAGCACCTGAAATTATTGTTAGAAATGAAAAAAGAATGCTTCAAGAATCTGTGGATGCACTGTTTGACAATGGACGTCGCGGCAATGCCGTAAAGGGAGCAAACAAGCGTCCTTTGAAATCCCTTAGTGAAGTGATCAAAGGGAAACAGGGACGATTTAGACAAAACCTTCTTGGAAAGCGTGTTGACTTTTCGGGTCGGAGTGTTATTGTTTCAGGACCTAGCTTGAGAATGGATCAGTGCGGGCTGCCTAAAAAGATGGCTCTTGAACTCTTTAAGCCGCACTTGATGGCAAAGCTTGAGGAAAAAGGGTACGCAACAACGCTTAAGCAGGCTAAAAAGATGATTGATAAGCAAACAAATGAGGTTTGGGAATCGCTACAAGAGATTGTTGATGGGTATCCGATTATGCTTAACCGTGCACCGACACTGCATAAACTCTCTATTCAGGCGTTCCATCCAAAGCTAATCGAAGGCAAGGCGATTCAACTGCATCCGCTTGTTTGTTCGGCATTTAACGCCGACTTTGACGGGGATCAGATGGCTGTTCACGTGCCTTTAAGTGATGAAGCGATCTCGGAAGTGAAGTTGTTGATGCTCAGTTCAATGAATATTTTACTACCGGCATCGGGGAAATCTATTGCGATACCAACGCAAGATATGGTCTTGGGACTGTACTATCTTTCTTTAGAAAAAGAGGAAGTAAAGGGAGAGCATAAACTTTTTGGTGATGTAGATGAAGTACTTATTGCGATTGAAAACGATAAGCTTGACCTTAACGCAAAGATCAGAACCGTAGCTGATGGGCGTGCGATTCAAACAACAGCAGGGCGCGTTATCTTAAGCTCTGTAGTTCCGGATTTTGTTCCCGTAAGCTACTGGAACAAAATTATGAAGAAAAAAGATATCGGGGCGCTGGTTGATTATGTGTTTAAAGAAGGTGGCATTAAAGTAACTGCGGAATTTTTGGACAATATCAAAGATATCGGGTTTAAATATGCAACACTTACGGGTGTATCTGTTTCAGTTGATGATATCCGAGTTCCGGCTCAAAAAACGCAAAAGGTCGATGCGGCAAAAGGTAAGATCGAAGAGATCCAAAAGCAGTTTGGGGCAGGGCTTTTAACCGAACAGGAGCGCTATAATAAAATTATTGACGTGTGGACTGATACAAATAACTCTATAGCAAGCGATCTTCTTTCAATGATTAAAGAGGATAAAAACGGATTTAACGCTATTCATATGATGGCTGATTCAGGGGCTCGTGGTAGTGCTGCACAGATAAGACAGTTATCGGGTATGCGTGGTTTGATGGCAAAATCTGATGGATCGATCATTGAAACACCTATTACGAGTAACTTCCGTGAAGGTCTTAATGTACTTGAATACTTTATCTCTACCCACGGTGCGAGAAAAGGTCTTGCCGATACAGCACTTAAAACGGCAAATGCGGGATATTTAACAAGAAAGCTTGTTGATGTTGCGCAAAATGTAAAAATTGTGATGGATGATTGCGGTACGCACGAAGGTGTTGAGATCACTGAGATCACAGTCGGTAATGAACAGATTGAACCATTAGGCGATAGAGTACACGGACGAGTGTTAGCTGAAGATATTATCGACCCGGTAACTAACGAGGTACTTGTAAGTGAGGGTACGTTAGTCGGGGATGAAGAGGTAGCACGAATTAGTGATGCGGGAATACGTCAAGCGATTATTAGAACGCCGATTACTTGTAAAGCACACAATGGCTTGTGTGCAAAATGTTATGGTCTCAATATGGCTGAAGCCAAAATCGTAAAACGCGGTGAAGCGGTCGGGATTATTGCAGCACAATCCATTGGTGAGCCCGGAACGCAGCTGACACTACGGACATTCCACACCGGTGGTACGGCAAGTAGTTCAAAAGAGGAGCGTCAAGTTACGGCTGAAAAAGAGGGATTTATACGGTATTATAATCTTAAAACCTATACAAATGAAGATAATAAAGCTGTTGTTGCCAATAGACGTAACGCTGCTATTTTACTTGTTGAACCAAAGATCAAAGCACCGTATGACGGAGAGGTGGATATTCAGATTATTCACGATGAGATCTATGTGATGGTCAAAGCAGGTGATGATGTGCATAAATATGTATTGCGGCGAAGTGATGTTGCTAGACCTAACGAATTAGCAGGTGTCAGCGGTAAGATTGAAGGGAAAACCTACATTCCGTACCAAAGCGGCGATAAGGTTAAGCAGGGCGAGTCTATCGTGGAAGTGATTAAAGATGGATGGAACGTACCAAACCGAATCCCGTATGCAGCGGAGCTGAAAGTGCGAGATGGAGAGCCTATTACACAGACAATCACCGCTAGCGAAAAGGGTACGGTAAAATATTACCAACTCAGAAGTGATTATTTAGAGCGAATGCATGATATAAACAGCGGTTATGAAGTAAAAGAAAAAGGTGTATTTGCCGTTATTGCCGATGGTGAAGACCGTGAAGCTATACGCCACTATATCGCCCGTGGATCAATTGTAAAGCTTGATGATAATGAGGCGGTGAGCAAAGAAAGTATCATCGCTGAGCCAAAGGTAAAAGAGCAAGTCGTTGTTGCTGAATGGGATCCATACTCTGATCCTACCATCTCTGAAGCTAAAGGGAAGGTTGCCTTTGAAGATATCGTTGTAGGCAGCACTGTAAGTGAGCAGATTGATGAATTAACAGGTGAGAGTAGGTTAGAGGTAAACGAACATATCCCAAGTGCGTATAAGCCTGCTATTTTGATTGCTACAGAAGATGGAAAACTGCTACGGTACCATCTTGAGCGGAAAACGGCGATCTATGTGAAAAACAATGAAGAGGTTGCAGTTGCGCATATTTTGGCAAAAACACCAAAAGCAGCAACTAAATCTAAAGATATTACAGGGGGTCTACCACGAGTTAGTGAACTTTTTGAAGCAAGACGTCCAAAAGATAAAGCGCTTATTGCCGATGCTGATGGAATTATTAGCTTTGGAAAACCGCTTCGTGGTAAAGAGCGAATCATTATCACCGGTGAAAACGGTGCTGCAAGTGAACTGATTGTTGACAAAAATAGACAGATCCTTGTAAAAGACGGCGAGTTTGTTCATGCGGGTGAAAAGCTAACTGATGGAACGGTATCAAGTCACGATATCTTGAAAATCCTTGGAGGTAAGGCGCTACAAGAGTATATTGTAAGTGAAGTACAGCAAGTCTATAGAAGACAGGGTGTTCAGGTAACGGATAAGCATATCGAAGTGATTATTTCGCAGATGCTAAGACAGGTTAAGATCGCTGATAGCGGTGATAGCCGATTTATCGCAGGTGATTTAGTGAGCAAAAAATCGTTTGTTGTTGAAAATCAAAGAATTATGAACCTAGGTGGAGAGCCTGCCATTGCTGATCCGGTTCTTGTGGGTGTAACAAGAAGTGCGGTTGCAAGTGATAGTATTATCTCTGCTGCATCATTCCAAGATACGACAAAAGTGTTGACTGAAGCTTCAATTGCAGGTAAGGTTGATTACTTAGAAGATCTTAAAGAAAACGTTGTTATCGGTAGAACAATTCCTGTAGGTACGGGGATGATCGATAGTTCAAAAGTAACAGCAACTCCTAAACAGTAATCAAAAAGAGGGCTTCCCTCTTTTTGCTACTACAAAAAACTCACTGTCGGCTTTTTTAGTAGAGTTTTTGTAACTCTTTAGCACAAGCTAACAAGATAGATAAAAACACTTTAATCAGATTCAATTAATCATCAATGAAATAGGGCAAGTTTTTGTAGTATTGCATCAATTAGTTATATCGGTAAAATTTTTTTATTTGTGAAGTAGATGTTTGTAGATGGTGCGCCCTAGAGGATTCGAACCTCTGACCTTCAAGACCGCAACCTGATGCTCTATCCAGCTGAGCTAAGGGCGCGCACTTTTTATAAATGATATTCTACCAAAAAAATCATTTTTTAAGAAGATGCATCGGAGCAAATATCGTATTTGCAAGCGGATTTTGTATAAATGATGCATTGTATGGGTGTTCTAAGCGGTGCATGGGAAAGTTAAGACCGAGTTTTTCAATATCTTTTGCAATAGATCCAAACAGTATCAGCTCTATATTTTCACCCTCAAGCTGCATTAAAAGCTCTTTGATAAAGGGGCGCCACATTTTAATATGGTGTCTGCTTTGTTTTTTACTTTCAAAAACAAGTCCCATATTCAAAAGCAGCACACCGCTACGTAAAAAGTTTTGCTTCAGTGCTTCCACCGAATTGATCAACTGTGATTTATCAAGGTGTGCAATCTGCTCTTGGGTTGCCGTTTTATCGATCAGTCCTTCTATGTACAGACACATCTTTACAAAGTTGCGTAAACTTGTTGCTTTATTGACCTCTTTGCTTAACCCACTATCGCTAAAGATTTTCTCTACGGCACCATCGATAAAAGCATATCCTATAGCACTTTGTTTACGGGGATAGGGATCTTGTCCAAAAAGAATATATTTAGTTTGTTCTTTTGGCAGGTTAAAAGCGTTGAATATATTGTTTTTTTGCGGGAAGTAGTTGCTGTCAATTTCTAAATAGTTTTGATAGCTTTTATCAAGAGAGCGGTAGGCTCTATCTATCGTCTCTTGCCAACTTTTATGCATTATTGAGACTTGAGAATTTAATAATAAGCTCTACCTCACCCGCACCTATACGAAAATGTTTTGCGATCTCATCTATGCTGTAGCCGTTTTTATACATCGATACGATCTTGTCTTCATCATTTTTGCTAGTTTGGGGCATCATGACCGTTTGTTTGACATGGTTTTCTACATTATCAAATCTATTTTGCATGCTGCTTTGAAACTCTTTCATCGAAGTTTCGGTATCATTAAGCGCTTGGCTGATAGGACCTAAAATGGTTCCCACTTCTTGTTTGATCATTGATGCTATCTCTTCATTACTATATTGTTGCGTTTGATTTTGCGCATCAAGGCGTGTTTTATTTTGAAAGCTTTTAAACTCTGATTCAAGCGTGTAAAGTTGGTTATGTAACTTATCAATGCTGTGTTCTAGGTAGCGCACTTTTTTGCTCTGTTCGCCATCTTTGAGCATAATGTATATTATCATGATAACCAAAACAGCACTTAAGCCTCCAAGGTATAAAAGCGTATCATCAATTATCATTGCTTCCCTTTTGTTCACGTATCATCACCCGTTCACGTGCGGTAAAGTATGCAGCCCACTCTTTTTCATCGCCACTATGTATTTTGATGATATGGGCAAGGGTTTGAGATTGCGCTTTGAAAATAACGGGTACATCTTTTTGTGGAAAGATAGGCATAAGCACTCTGCCGTAGTAGATACCCTCTTTTTGTAAAATCGGCTTTTCAAAACTGAAGTGTTCAAACCCGATAGAATCGATCAGTTCATGATGAGAAAGTTTCACTTTTTGCGGGACTTCATCTTTAATAATCTCGGTAAGTTTATCTACTTTGCGGTGTAACTCTACAATCAATTTTAATAGTACTTCATCCACATCGGTTTCACCCTTTGCTTTAGCTAGTTTTATCCACTGACCAACCGGGTCGTTATCCGTTTCGGTAAGGCTATGGTACTCTCTTTCAAAAACCTTTTGATTGCTGTTAAACAGATCAAACTCAATCTCGATCGGGGCTTTGACTAATCTAGGCATACATGATCCTATCTAATATGATAAAAAATAAAAATACAATCCCTAAATACCCGTTTACGGTAAAAAAGGCACGATCGATCTTGCTGAAATCTTTGCGCGCGAGATAGTGTTCATATGCAAGCATTAAGGCACTAAACATGACTGCAATCCACGCAAAAGACCCAAGTGAAGCTAGCCAGACAAATATTGCCCAGCTTAGTACCGTAATCATATGAAACGTTGCGGCTATTTTAAGCGTATTGACAGCACCGAATTTTGAAGGAATAGAATGGAGGTTGTTTTGTTTGTCAAACTCCATATCCTGCAAACTATACAACAGATCAAACCCCGCAACCCAAAAAAGCACGCCAAAGGAAAGTAGCAGCGTCCAAAGATAGATCCCTTCACTAACAGCAACGACTCCTGCAAGCGGCGCAAGGGCTAAAGAGATCCCTAAGATGATATGGGCTAAAAAACTAAAGCGTTTAAAATAGCTGTAACTGCCGATAACTAGCAGTACAGGCACACTCAGATAAAATGCTAAAGGGTTGACAAAGTAGGAAGTAACAATAAAGCCAAAAGCATTTATAGCATTAAAAAGCAGCATCGATTGAGGGCTCACTCTGCCGTCAACAGAGGGTCGATTTGCCGTTCTTGGGTTGTCTTTGTCGATATCGCGATCAAGATAGCGGTTAAATCCCATCGCAAAGTTACGCGCAAACAGTGTTGCAAGCACCCCTAAAAAGAGCAGCTTCCATCCAAACCATCCATTAGCAGCAACAATCATAGCAATAAAGATAAAAGGCAGTGAAAAGATAGAGTGCTTAAAAGCGACTAATTCACTAAAATTATGTAGAGTTTTGGATATATTCAACGCTGCATCTCCCAATAAGTTATGGGAGTTATTATAGCAAATTAAAGCTTTGCAAAGATTATATCTCCTCTATCTTTACGTAAATCTTTGGCGACGACGTCACATTTGACCTTGAGAAGGTGAAAAACTTCACGTCCTGCTTTGTATGCTAAAGATTCATAATTACCCATCCCCTTTGCAATAACGATGTCGGCTTTGCTTAAGATTTCTAAAAACGCATCATCGGCGCGATCTAATTCAGCTCCGGGAGTATCCACACCGCTATTGATAACAGTGGCAACATCGACAAGCGGACTATTGAGTGCTTCATCGTAGGTCAGATCGTTGATGATAGGTCTGTCTCTTGTGGCGTAATACAACTCTTTTTCGTTGTCAAGCTTTTTAAAAATTTCTAACATATAGCTATCAAAGATATGCTCTCCCGCATTATCACCGATAATAAGAATCGATTGAGCGGTATAAAATTTACGTTTAAACTCCATGGAGTGATCAATCGCAAATTTTGTTTCAAAAATACTTTCTATTTCAGTGTCTAAATCATACTGTTGCTGACTTGCTAAATCGATGACGTTGCCGATGACGGAAGATTTGAGTGCAAACAGCAGTTTATCTTGGAATTGATCATATCTTTTTTGCACCCGTGGCAGAGCATTGGTTGCGGCAATAGTTGCTTCAAGTTTTTGGGTTTTGTACAGATCGGGTCTATTTAAAATTTCACTAATAAGAGCATATACCCAAACAGCAATTGCCGGAGGTGTATCATTGAGATTAAAATCTTTCACCCGTGTTCCTACTGCATCAAGAACTGTTTTTGTATCTTTTTCATCGATACTTAGCGTTTGACACACCCGCAAGGCTTGATGAAAGATACAGCTTACGCACTCGGGTTTAGCTTGCATGCTTTTCGTTTGATGCGTTTTCAAGTACCTTGTTCCACATCAAGCGGTATTTTTTCTTTGCGTGGTCCAAATCTTGCTGGCTGATTTGCAACTGCTCATTGAGCACCTGGATCGTTTTGCGATCCTCTTCATAGATCTCTTGCATCGAAATAAGCGCTTCTTTTAAAAAAGAGTTTTCACTTTTAAGAGTAGTCACCGTTTCATCTTTGGCACTTAACACTTTTTCATGCATACTTAAAATAGTTCCAATTGTTTTTTCAACAAACTCTACGCCGTTTGTTTTTTCCATATCGATATTTTGCGTCTTCATTGAAGAGGATCGCAATTCAATTTTTCCATCTTTTTCATATACGCTTGCTTCATTTTGCATAACAAATCCTTTTGATCTAGCATTTGTTGTAATAAAGCAAAGAGTATGCCAAAATTTAATGAGAGTGGGAGGAGAAAGCAAAGGAAATCGATCCCTTTGCAGTAAGGTAGATTATAAAATTACTTCAATATCGCTTGAGTCAAGTTCTACTTTGCGAGCTTTGGCAATTCTATCTTCAGCAAGCTTTACGCGAAGTTCCTCATCACCCAAAGCTACTATCTGCATCGCTAAGTATGCACTATTGGTAGCTCCTGCTTTTCCTATAGAGACGGTTGCTACAGGCATCCCCGGAGGCATCATCACCGTTGAAAGTAGGGCATCTTCACCCTTTAAATCCCCGGCATTCATAGGAACACCGATTACGGGTTTTGTCGTTGCAGCAGCCACGGCTCCTGCTAAGTGTGCTGCCATTCCCGCGGCTGCGATAAATACTTGACAACCCTTCTTTTCGGCTGTTTTAATATAATCTTTTGTTCGCTGCGGACTTCTATGCGCTGAACTGATGATAAACTCATAAGGAACCCCGAATTTTTTGAGAGTATTAGCACACTCTTGCATCGTTTCGTAATCACTTTTACTACCGATAATAATAGACACAAACTTCATTTTTTCTCCCTGTTTTGCTAACGTAACGTTCTTCATTCAATTTTACCTAAATCTTATCAATAGCTACAATATAAAAGTATTGACTACTTGCCCATCTTTTGAAGGTACTCTTTGTATCCGATCTTTTGCAGCGTTTGTGATTTTTGTGTAACCGTTTCTTTCATCTTTTTTTTATATTCACTTATTTTTTCTTGTAACGCTGCATCACTTGCACCGATTATTTGCGCTGCAAGCAAGCCTGCGTTTTTGGCTCCGTTTATCGCTACCGTTGCTACGGGAACTCCGCCTGGCATCTGCACTATTGAAAGCAAAGAGTCCATCCCATCAAGAGAGGAACTTCTCACCGGTACTCCAATCACCGGCAATGGTGTTTCAGACGCTACCATCCCGGGTAGATGCGCTGCACCGCCTGCACCTGCGATGATCACTTTGATACCGCGTGTGTGTGCTTGGGTTGCATACTCTATGAGTTTTTGCGGTGTTCGGTGAGCTGAAACGATATCTACCTCATAAGAGATTTCTAACTCTTGGCATATATCTGCTGCAGCGCTCATGATAGGAAGGTCTGAGTCACTTCCCATAATTATTCCAACTTTTATCGTACTCATATCTGTTTACTCCCTTTGATTTTTAAAATTTGTTTTGCTCTGTCTGCTTTTTGGAGTGCCTTGTCGATATCATCATCTAAAACAGTGACGTGCCCCATCTTTCGAAACGGCTTTGTATATGTTTTGCCGTAAAAGTGAAAAGAGAGTTCAGGAATTTCAAGTGCATCATGGATCCCTTCTATAAAAGGCTCACCTTCATATCCTTGCTCGCCAAGAAGATTTATCATCACAGCAGGGCTGATCAGTTTTGTAGAGCCTAAAGGCAAGTTGGTAACAGCGCGGATAATTTGTTCAAACTGCGAAGTAGCGCACGCTTCAACGGTGTAGTGCCCTGAGTTGTGTGGACGGGGGGCGATCTCATTAACAAGAACTTCACCGCTTTTGGTTAAAAAAAGCTCCACCCCGAAAATTCCGACACCGTCTAAAACACGAATGGAGTTTGTGGCAATTTCTAAAGATTTTTCCTCTATCTCTTTTGAGATTCTCGCAGGTGCCATCACACTATCGCAAATGTTTGTACGCTCATCAAAAAGCATCTCAACTACCGGATAGCACTTGATTTGTCCTTGAATATTTCTAGCAACAATAACTGCTAACTCTTTGTCTATATCGACAAGTTCTTCTATAAACGATTCTGTTTGCAAGGCATTTGGTATATCATTTGCAGATTTGAGCATCAAAACCCCTTTGCCGTCATACCCTTCACGCTTTGCTTTTTGAATAACAGGAAATCCAAAACTTGCTAAATCGTCTTCTTTAGAGACGCTTTTGTATTTGGGAACCGCAATGTTATGCGAATCTAAAAATTTTTTTTGTTCATACTTGTTTTGGATAAGTTCGATAACATACGGAGACGGGTGGATGTTGTGCCCGCTGTCATAGAGCTTTTTCAAGATAGTAGTATCAACATGTTCTAACTCAAAAGTGCTCACATCAGATTCCTGTACAAGTTGTTCAAGCTTTTTTTCGTCATGAAAACCACCCATGATATGTTTATCTGAAACCTGGGCTGCGGGACAGTTAAAAGTTGGGTCTAAGATCGTGACGTGCAAGCCCATTTTTTTGGCTTTTTGAGACATGATTTTACCAAGTTGTCCCCCGCCGATTATTCCTAATTTTAGGTTGGAGTAGTTAAAGTTTTTGTCCATTGTGCTCTCTTTGTAAGAAATATTAATGTAATTTTATCATAAGATGAGAGGGTTTTGCATTTACTCTTTCGTTCGAAAAAGCGTAAATGCCGGCAGGTGCAAGCCAAGCTGTACAGGGTCGGTATTGCCGCTGTGGATCGAGTCATACTCTTTAGAACTCACCCCTACAATTTTTTTCATCTGCATGAAAAATTTCCCATCTTCTTGTGTGATTTTGATAAATTCATTTTCCCTTTCTTCAATCACCGTATTGTGTGGAGTGACGATCTCTATTTTGTCATTTGGATAAAGTTTATATTTGCATAAAAAGCTCTCACCACTTTCATCCACAAGCCCCACCACTTGATGGCTGCCGTCACTGATAGCTGTTTGCAGGTTTTGGGTATTGTGTTTTTGATAGGGTCTTTGTACGAGATACGCATCGGTAAAGCCTCTGTTTTTTGTGGTATTGAGTTCATCGACATATTTTTGCGCATTGTATTTTCCCGCGTAAAAATCATCGATCGCTTCGCGGTACGCTTTTGCCGTGATCGCTGCGTAGTAGGGGCTTTTGGTGCGCCCTTCGATCTTGAGTGAATCGATCACGCCGCTTTGAAGGATCTCATCGATGTGCGCACTGAGGTTCATATCTTTAGCATTGTAGATATAGGTGCCTTCTTTAGGTTGTTCCTCTATCTTAAAAAGTGTTCCGTGCTCTTCGTTTGCCGCATACAGCGTATATTCAAACCGACAATCATTGGCGCAACTGCCGCGATTGGGTACTCTTCCCATCTGCATCGCACTGATTAAGCAGCGTCCGCTATAGGCAAAACACATCGATCCGTGCACAAACGCTTCAAGTTCAAGATCGGGCAATTTCTTTTTGATCTGTTCGCAATCTTTTAGACTGATCTCACGTGCTACAATGATGCGCTCAACGCCCATATCATAGTAAACGCTTGCATCAAGATAGTTCATCACATTTGCTTGGGTGGAAAGGTGAATGGGCATATTCGGTGCGATATCTCTTGCCATCTTGATAAGTCCGGGACTGGAGATAATAAATGCATCGGGATGCAGATCGCGCATCTTAGCCATGTGGTTTTCATAGAGTTTTATCTGGTTGTTAAAGGGAAATCCGTTGATAGTCACATAGACTTTTTTGCCAAGAGAGTGCGCATAATCGATCCCCTCTTTAAAACTGTGTTCATCAAACTCTTTGCCGCTTCGCACACGCAAGCTAAAGTGGCTAACCCCGCCATACACAGCATCGGCGCCGTAGTTAAAAGCGATTTTGAGTTTTTCTAAATTACCGGCAGGAGAGAGGAGTTCGACCATCTATTCTTTCTTTCCTAAACTTGCGATAAGCTCTTCGATGTCATCGTTATCTACAAGGTTTTCGGTAGTCGTATCCCCGTCAAGATGCGTTGCTGAGCCTACTCTTTTGGTATCATCGATCTGCCCTTCAAAAAGAGAGTGCATATATTTTGACAGTGCACGCATCACATTGATAACACGCTCAATCTTTTGTCTATGGATATCTTGATACTGCATTCCATCCATTGCCATCATCGTCTCATCACCCGCCATCTGGCAATTATCTACTGCACTTTGAAGCTTTTCTTTGCTTTCTTGCGCTCTACTTGCTGCTTCTTTAAAACTTTCAATATGAGGAAATGATGTGGCAAGCTTGTCAAATAGTTGCATATCTTTATCGATATTTTCACCGATCTCAGACAGCGACCCCTCTATATCCATCACAAGTGAACTT
>JBNJHJ010000001.1:0-27526 GCA_051748365.1 Campylobacterota bacterium | reverse complement strand
GTAGGGATCAAAAAAACAGCAGGTAAATATGAACCGATCCCCTTACAAGCAGGGTTTCACTTTTTTATCCCCGGAATCCAACAGATACTAGTGATGGATACAAAGGTACGTATCGTTGATTATAAATCGGTAGAGGAGATGTCTCATGTGGGTGTGGATACAGAGGGTGTTTTAAACAATCCCGCTATCACGATCTTAGATTCGCGTGGACTTCCTGTAGGCATTGAGATGACGGTACAATACAGACTCAAACCTGATAGTGCTCCCCAAACAATTGCTAACTGGGGCTTAAACTGGGAAGACAAGATCATCAACCCCGTTGTAAGAGATGTCGTGCGTAGCGTTATCGGTGCATTCTCTGCAGAAGAGTTACCGCGCCAAAGAGGTGAAATTTCGGCACAAATTAAAGCTGAACTTACAAGACAGTTTGATGAATTAGAAAATCGACCTGTACAACTTACCTCAATTCAACTACGTGAAATTGCACTTCCCGAAAAGATCAAAGAGCAGATTGAGCGGGTACAGATAGCAAGACAGGAAGCTGAACGTGCAAAACTCGAAGTAGAACGTGCACGTCAAGAAGCGGAAAAAAGAGCCGCTTTAGCAACAGGTGCCGCTGAAGCCAACAGAATCGAAGCTAAAGGACGTGCCGATGCCGTTACCATTGAAGCTAAAGCACAGTCTGAGGCAAACAAACTAATTTCAGTGAGTTTAACCGAGGATCTATTGCACTTAGAACAGGTTAAAGTGCAAGGGAAGTTTAACGAAGCGCTACAAGTGAACAAAGATGCAAAAATCTTCTTAACTCCCGGCGGATCAACACCAAATCTATGGGTTGATATGAAGCAAGATCCAAAAACAAGAACTTCCGTAAACCAATAACCCTTTTAGCAGCGATCTGCGCTGCTAAAAGTACCAAAGGCAAGAGATGAAATCGATTGATTGGAACAAAACCCCCTTAGTTCCCGCTATTGTTCAAGATAGTCAAACAAATGAGGTTTTGATGCTAGCGTACCAAGATAAACAAGCGTATGAACTTTCACTACAAACGGGCTTTGCACACTACTATTCACGCAGTAAAAAAAGATTGTGGAAAAAGGGAGAAAGCAGCGGTCACACCCAGCAGATAGAAAAGCTCAAAATAGATTGTGACCAAGATAGCGTGCTTATGCTTGTAAAACAAAACGGTGTTGCGTGCCATACGGGTGCAAAGAGCTGTTTTTTTACCGATGTTACAAGCGGTAAGGTAGAGCAAAAAGAGGTTGATACGGCAGCCATCTACTCTGTTATCGATACGCTGTATCACACTATTTTAGATAAAAAAGACGGCGATCCCAAACAATCTTACACTGCGCAACTTATCAACAGGGGTGAAAATACGATCCTTAAAAAGATAGTTGAAGAAGCAGGTGAGCTCTGTTTTGCCGTAAAAGACGGTAATGAAGATGAAATAATCTATGAAACTGCCGATTTAGTCTATCACTGTCTGGTTGCTCTTGGATACAAACAGATCAACCCCGATAGAGTCAAAAGTGAACTCAAAAGACGCTTTGGGATAAGCGGCATTGCCGAAAAGGAGAGTCGCAAAGAAAAATAAAGGATAGGGATGCAAGAAAAGTTAACGCAATATTTTAATGATTTTGCGCAAGCATTAACGATTTATGATTATCTTGGATTTGCAATTTTAGGATTGCTATTTATCCTTTGTGTCATTCTTGCTCTACTTCTTCGTGCGAAGGCGGGATTTGCACTATTTTTTGCAACTGTTGCCTTTATACTACTTGTGGCAGGACCTTTTGGTGTAAAGTATCTTTTTGATAAGATAGCAAGAGCGCATGAAATTGAGATCACAAAATCACAAAAGCTCGTGTACAGCAACTCTTTGGTGATAGATGCTTCACTCACAAACAAAGCCAAAATAGACTTTTCACACTGTAAGGTTACTTTTAAAGTATATGTACCGCATGAGAATCGATTTTTAGATTTTATACAGAGTTTACAACCTATCGCTGTATCTTCACACACAATTGACAAGAAGATACAGATCGCACAAAACGTTACATTTAATCATATAATTGACGAATTTGAATATGAAGATCCATTTTCAATACAGACAAAAGGAGCATGTTACCCATGATATATTTTACCATTTTACACTGGTTAGCATTGATCTTTTTTATACTCTTATACGCACTTTTGATCTATCTTTCAAAAAAAGAAACAAAAAACAGTAAACTGTTTTATTCTATGATGTTTGCATCAACGTTAGTGATCATCATGGGCTTTACACTTACTATATTTGTACTTGAAAAATACACAAAAAAAGCGCAGATCTTTAATGTGACTAACTCTAGATTACTCAATAGCGAAGAGATGATTATCCAGGGACAGGTACAAAATACGGGTCAGTTTCACCTTAACCGCTGTACCGTCACTATACGGGTTGTAAACAATGCATTAGGACGCGGAACATCACTTTCAGGATCCAATGTCTTTACGCCGCAATCGGGGTTAAGTTTTTCAAAAGATAAAGAGACAAAAGAAAATGTCATTGAGATTGACAAGGTTGTCGCTACGCACTTAGACCCCGGACAATATACCGATTTTATCGTCCGCTTTCGCTACCCGCCGCATTTTCAAAATGCGATGATTGTCGATCCAAAACTTTCTTGTAGGTAAAATAATGTATCAAAATCAATACGACACTCTTTTACACACGAAAAAACTTCCAAAATCAGTAATGTTTTACGGTGAAGTGAATTACTATATCGATAAATATATCGATCTTACAACGGAAAAAATAGCTGCAACAAATGTCCAAACATTTTTTTATGAGGATTTTGATTTTACTGCTGCAAAAGACGCACTCTCTCAAGGTTCTCTCTTTGGAGATATAACTGCTGTTGTCTATAAAAGTGAAAAAAATCTTGCCAAAGAGCAGCTCAAACAACTCCTTCATATCTGCCAAAAAAATGACAATAGTTACTTCATCTATGCAATTTATAACCCAAAAAAAAGCGCGTTAACTTCGCTATTTACACAAAAAAACAGTGCAGCAGAGGTTCGCTTTTTTGATCCTAAGCCACATGTGGCGGTTGCAGAACTTACCCAAAAAGCCGACTCTTTAAAGATGCAGATTACAAAAAGCTCCCTAGAACACCTCTACAGCATCTTAAATTACGACTTAGCCTTAGCCATGAATGAGTTGCATAAGCTTGCTATTGTCGATGGAGAGATAGATCACAAAGAGATAGATAATCTTGTCTACGCTACAAGTGCAGTGAAAATCGAAAATCTTTTTTATGACTTAATGGATAAAAAGCCGATTTTAGAACATATCATGCAGCTTTTAGAATCCGGAGATGACTCTTACAAAATACTGCGTCAAGCGCAGTATTTTTTCCAGCAGCTGTTTATGTTTCGCTGCTTTATCGCGCTTAAGGGATTTGTAGATTCAAAAGAGATCATAGGGTATAAACTCCCTAAATTTGTTGAAGAGAAAAAAGCATCATATGCCCAAAAATTGAAAATTTTAGAGTATGAACAACTCCTTTCACGCCTTTGTGAAGCGGAAATAGAGTTGAAAAAAAGTGACGCCTTGCAGCGTGAAGCGCTGCTTGTTGCCACATTTTTAAACTTACAGCAGTTTGCTAAGTAGCTTGGCTCAAAAACTCGACCATCGCCGCTTGACCCAGTTTTCGTGCATAATCGTGAGCGCTTAATCCATTGCTGTCAACCTTTTGCAAATCAACATCGTTTAAGATTAAATATTTAGCAATATCTACACGGTTATAACACGCTGCAACCATTAGCGGTGTCATCTTACTTTCACGTTTTGTTTCATTAAGATCTAATCCCAAAGCGTGGAGGTACTTTACGACATCAAGACGCTGTGCTTCTATCGCAATATCAATAGCTCCTACACCTTGATCACTCAGCTCAAAAGGATCAACTCCTTTTTGGATAAATAGTTCTATCAACTCTAAGCTTAGACCGTTTTTTATGGCTAATAAAAAAGCACTATTGCCATCTTCATCAGTCTCGCAAAGGGAAACATTTTGCTTTAATAGTGCTTGTACTTGCAGTTCATCTTTACTGTTTATTGCTGCTATTACGCTCAAATTTTAACCTTGTGTAAATGGATTTGCCCCACCCATCATGCTCATAGCCTGACTTTTTTTATTCTCTTCTACCGATTTGTTAATATCATTGATAGCACTAATTAATAAAATCTGTAACGATTCTTTATCTTCTAAGAGTGAATCATCGATATCGATATCGATGACTTCGCCCTTACCGTTTGCTTTAACCTCAACCATACCGCCGCCGCTTTTAGCGCTGAGTGTGACGTTTTCTTGCTGCGCTTCCATCTCACTGACTTTAGATTGTAACTGCTCAAACATTTTGCTCATATCACCTAGGTTATCAAACATCGTATTCACCGCCTTCTAAGATATCTGTTATTTCATCGATCTCGTTGTCTTCTCCAATCAAAACGATTGTAGGTTTATACTCTTGCAACTGTGCTTCACTATAGGTTGCATACGCGATGATAATGATCTTATCACCGGGTTGTACTTTTCTTGCGGCAGCTCCGTTGAGGCATATATCTCTGTTGCCTCTTTCTCCCCTTATGGTATAGGTGCTAAAGCGCTCTCCGTTATTGATATTGACAATCTCAACTTTTTGCCCGACTCGAAGTTTCGATGCTTCAAGCAACTCCTCGTCAATTGTGATTGATCCAACATAGTTTAAGTTTGCATCTGTAACAGTTGCGCGGTGAATTTTGCTATATAGCATCTCAATTGTCATATCTTTTCCCCTACTTTATCTTGCTAAATCTTTTGGTTGCAACGGTTCTGCCCAAAGATTATCATCAATGATGTACTCTTTTACAGGTTCTCCGCCTATAATATGTTTGTCTATAATTGTATCTATTTTTTCTTTATCTAAATTTACATACATATGGTGACCGGGTTCTATAAGCATAACAGGTCCTAAAGAACATCGGTTTAAGCAACTTGTTTGTACCGGTTGTACCGTTTGTACGATCCCTTTTTCCATAAGTTGACTTGCCATATATTGAAACAACTCTTGTGTTTGCGCAGTGACACAGCTTGGTTTTGGCATCCCCGGAGGAGCTGATTGTTGACACTTAAACATAAAAAATGCCGGTTGTGGTATATTATCGTTCATCATAATCTATCCTTTTTTAAAATGTAAGCTAGATTTTAACACAAAAATCTTTAAGAGTAATTTAGTCTTAAATGATTTTGTGTTTTATGTTAGTTTTAAGTTTATAGTATGTATAATTTGGAACATCTAAAACAAAAGGAATGAACATGGCAAAATATATAGATTTAACAGCAGCAAACTTTGAAGACACTACAAAAGAGGGTGTAACATTGGTAGATTTCTGGGCTCCATGGTGCGGACCTTGTAGAATGCTTTCACCTGTAATTGAAGAGTTAGCAAGTGATTATGACGGGAAAGCAAAAATCTGTAAAGTAAACACGGATGAAGAACAAGAACTTGCCGTTAAATTCGGTGTAAGAAGTATTCCGACAATCGTATTTTTAAAAGACGGTGAAGTAGCTGATCAGATGGTCGGTGCATCTTCAAAACAAGCACTAGCTGAAAAACTTGATTCAATTATCGGCTAAATAAAAGTGTTAAATTATGGAGGGAGAAGGAAAAACTTCTCTTACTCCCTTTTATTTACATCATTTTTCGGTGCCTTGATGATAGGTATCGCTTTTGGCTATTACAATTATAAATTTTCTCAATATAAGTTTATCGATTTTGAAAAATGGTCCTTTTACTCAAATAAAGCACTTTTTACACCAAAGCATGAACAATACGGGGTTATACTCTACAGTTCAAAAATGGGCAATATCGATAACTTAATAGAACAGATTGAACTAGATATTCCGATTATCGCGCTTGATCTTTACCTTGATAAGCGTATGCAAAAAGAGGGAGTCACTTATTTAACTGCAGGTACTAATACTATGCTTAATGTAATACATAGATTTGCCGTTAGAGAAGTTCCCTCGTTTTTTATTATCAAAAAACATAACGATAGCAATCTTTATAAGCAAGATAGCCAAGTACATACTTTTTAATGAGATAGGAGATTTTATGTTAGATTTAGCAATTATCGGCGGTGGACCGGCAGGATTGACTGCAGGGATGTACGCAACAAGAGGCGGGTTAGAGAATGTAGTAATGTTTGAAAAGGGTATGCCCGGCGGGCAGATAACGCAAAGTAGCGAGGTTGAAAACTACCCGGGCGTTTCTGAAATCGTATCGGGGATCGATCTTATGGAAAACTGGCCTGCACAATGCCAACGCTTTGGATTAAAGCATGAGATGCTAGAGGTACAAAGTGTTCGTAAAGAGGACAATAAATTTATTCTAGATTTAGGAAAAGAGAGTGTAGAGGCAAAAAGTGTTATCGTTTGCACAGGCTCAACACCAAGAAAAGCGGGATTAAACGGTGAAGAAGAATTTAGCGGCAAAGGCGTAAGCTACTGTGCGACATGTGATGGATTTTTTTACAAAGGAAAAGAAGTTGTTGTTGTAGGCGGTGGTGATACGGCATTGGAAGAAGCGCTATATCTTGCCAAAATCTGTTCAAAGGTAACTTTAGTGCACAGAAGGGATGAGTTTAGAGCAAGTCCTACAACCATCAAAAGAATCGATGAGAATGAAAAGATAGAGGTCCTTACCAATGCCAATGTTGATGAGATCTATGGCGGCGCGATGGGTGTAGATGGTGTCAAGGTAAAAACAAGTACGGGGCTCAAAGATATCCCGGCTCTTGGTATCTTTATATTTGTCGGATACAACGTCAATACACAAGTATTAGAAAACGGGCAGCAACATATCTGTAAACTCAACGACAGAGGAGAAATTGCGGTGGATCTGAAGATGCAAACTTCACTAGAGGGATTGTTTGCTGCAGGCGATATTAGAGCAGATGCTGCAAAGCAGGTAGTGTGTGCTGCAGGTGACGGTGCAACCGCAGCGATGAGCGCAATTAGTTATGTAGAAGGACATTAAACGATGATAAAAGTTGGAGTATTTGGTGCTACGGGGCGTGTTGGAAGACGCATCGTAGAGCTTTTGGCAAATGAGGATGAGATTGCGATCGGTTCAATCTTTGTAAGAAACGAACTAGATTTTTCAGTTCCGGGGTCGGCGCTGGTAACAAACGATATTGAGACGATGCTTGAATCATGTGATGTAGTCGTAGACTTTTCACTTCCCCAAGCAACAGAAAAGATGCTTGAAATAGCTATTGAAAAGATCAATAAACCGCTTGTTATCGCCACTACGGGGTTGAATGAACATCAGCTAAACCTCGTAAAAGAGGCTGCTAATAAGATGCCTGTACTGTATGCAACGAACATGAGTTTAGGCATTGCGCTTTTAAAACACCTCGTACAAGATGTATCAAAAAAACTCAACGAATTTGACATTGAGATTGTGGAGATGCACCACAAACATAAAGTAGATGCACCAAGCGGAACGGCACTCACTCTAGCAGAACATGCCGCAAAGGGAAGAGACCTCAATCTTGATGATGTGCGTGTAAGCGGTCGAAGCGGGCATATCGGAGAGCGAAGCAGTGATGAGATTGCAGTGATGAGCCTTCGAGGCGGTGACATTGTGGGCAAACATACTGTAGGGTTTTACAATGACGGTGAGTTTATAGAACTTAGCCATACTGCAACAAGTAGAGATACTTTTGCTAAAGGAGCTATTACGGTAGCAAAATGGATTGTAGGAAAAGAACCTGCTTTATATAGTATGAATGATTGTTTAGGAATATAATAGATGTGTGCAGTAGTAGGAGTATTTGACTCAAAAAATGCAAGTAAAGTAGCGTATTACGGGCTATTTGCGATGCAACACCGCGGGCAAGAAGCCACGGGAATTACGACAAGTGAAAATGAAAAGCTTCACACCATTAAGGGAAAAGGGTTAGTAACAGATGTGTTTGATGAAAAAGCCTTTGATGT
This sequence comes from Campylobacterota bacterium, assembly GCA_051748365.1. Lineage (GTDB taxonomy): Bacteria > Campylobacterota > Campylobacteria > Campylobacterales > Sulfurovaceae > TCS-49. The sequence goes on along the minus strand of JBNJHJ010000001.1, from coordinate 19,499 downwards.
GCTGCGCGGTGATATGGCAGTAGGGCATAACCGCTATTCAACTGCAGGAAACGACTCGATCTTAGATGCACAGCCTGTATTTGCTAGATACAGCTTGGGTGAAATATCTATTGTTCACAACGGGAATCTTGTCAACAAGCAAGAGGTACGTGATGATCTGATTGAAAAGGGTGCTATCTTTCAAACCTTTATGGACACGGAAAATATTATTCACCTCATTGCAAAAAGCAGTAAAGATAGCTTACAAGATAGAATCACAGAAGCGATGCACAAAATTGTAGGGGCTTATAACCTGCTTATTCAAAGTAGAAGCAAGATGTTTGTGATACGAGATCGCCACGGAATCCGTCCACTTTCACTAGGCAGACTAGCTGATGGCGGTTACATGGTTGCAAGTGAAACCTGTGCACTTGATCTAGTGGGTGCTGAATTTATCCGTGATGTAAGACCCGGGGAAATGTTAGTGTTTGAAAAGGGGCAAGAACCTACAAGTATCCAACTCTTTGAACCCGACTTCAGACCCTGTGCTTTTGAATATATCTATTTTGCGCGTCCCGATAGTATAATTGACGGCAAAAACGTTTATGAAACACGCCTTAAGATGGGAGAGATGCTTGCTAAGGAGCAACCTTGTGATGTGGATTTAGTACTTCCTGTTCCCGATAGCGGTGTTGCTGCTGCAAAAGGATATGCAAAAGGATTAGGAGTTCCGTTTGAGATGGGGATTGTACGAAACCACTATGTCGGCAGAACATTTATCGAACCCACTCAAGAGATAAGAGATCTAAAAGTAAAGCTAAAGCTCTCTCCTATTAAAAATCTGATTCAAGGAAAAAAAGTCGCGATAGTTGATGATAGTTTAGTGCGTGGTACTACGGCAAATCAGATAGTAAAGATGCTAAAAGAAGTAGGGGCAAAAGAGGTGCATATGCGCTTAGCGTCGCCTCAAATAAAGCATCCGTGCCGCTACGGGATCGATACACCAAGTTATGAAGAACTCATTAGTGCAAACATGTCGCTAGATGGAATATGTCAAAAGGTACAAGCTGATAGTTTAGGGTTTTTGTCAGTTGAGGGGCTAGTAGAAAGTTTAGGAAAGGAAAGAAACTACTCCCTTGTCAGCTTTACGGGAGAGTATTTCGTTAAGTAATTTATGGAAAAAGTTTTAACATTCGGGCGATACTTACATAGAAAGTATCACACAAAGGTATATAAAATCCCAATCAGTATCTCGGGATTTACCTGCCCCAACATCGATGGAACAGTGACAAAAGGGGGCTGTACCTTTTGCCTTAATGACTCATTTAGCCCAAATATCGATGCTTCTAAGAAAAAAACATACCTGCACCCTGATCGACCAAATCCACAATTGCAAAAACATCTCAATGAGTTGCATCAGCAGTTTATAACGACAAAGAGAAAGCTCAAAGAGAAATACGGCGCCAAAAAGTTTATTGTTTATTTTCAATCTTTTACAAACTCTTATGCTCCGCTTGAAACGTTGCAAGCACTCTATGAGCAGGCACTGGATTATCATGATGTAGTAGGATTAAGTATCGGTACACGAACGGATTGCATGAATGAAGATATTCTTACATATTTGCAAAAACTCAATAGAAAAAATGAGATATGGGTAGAGTACGGGATACAATCGATCTTTGATCAAACTCTAGAGAAAATTAATCGTGGGCATGACTATGCTAACGTAAAAAAGTGGATTACAAAAACAAAAGAGTATGGCTTAAAAGTGTGCGGACACCTGATTTACGGTCTTCCCGGTGAAGATAAGCAGATGATGCTACAAAGTACGAGAGCTAGTTATGACCTTGGTATCGACAGCGTAAAATTCCATCCGCTCTATGTTGTTAAAAATACAAAACTTGCTAGAGAATTACATGCAAAAGAGTTTGAACCCATTTCGATGGAAGATTATATAGAAGTACTACAAAAAGCGATCACCATCAAACCCCGTGACATTGTCGTACAGCGCGTGAGTGCAGGATTTGATGATGAGAGTCTTATCGCGCCTGTATGGTGTAGAGACAATAACAAACAGATGAGTACAATACGAAAAAGTCTTCGTGAAATTGGATATATCTATTAAAGGATTATGAATGGATTTTAAAAATAAAGTGGTTTTTATAACGGGGTCTAACGGTGGTTTAGGCAGTGAACTTGTACATCAAATCGCACAAAAAGAGCCTGCTGTAATCTATGCAACCGCTAGAGATATAGCAAAGCTTAAAAAATTTGACAAGCTTGAGATAGTGCAAAAGATACCGCTTGATCTAAGTGACAATGATTCACGCACAGAAGCTGCAGCATCGGTTGAGCGAATCGATATCTTGATCAATAATGCAGGGGTGAATACCGGACAAAACGTATTTTCAAATGATTGGAGCGAGTTTGACATCAATGTAAGAGCGACAATGGATTTTACAAATTTAATGCAAAGCAAGATAAACCCTAAAGGAGCCATTGTTAATATCACTTCTATCTTAGCGCTGCTAAATCTTCCCGCTATGGCTAGATACTGTGCTTCAAAAGCGGCTTTACACTCACTCACCCAAGCGTTGCGTGCGCACATGAAAGAAAGAGAGATCCAAGTATTTGAAGCACTTCCCGGACCAATTGATACGGCTATGAGTGAGGGGCAAGCGATGGATAAAACTGCGCCACAAACAGTTGTAGCAAATATCCTTGAAGCGATGGAGTCAAATTTTTATGAAATCTATCCCGATTCGTTTTCTAAATCCATTGTGGAGGGATTACAAAAAAATCCCAAGGTAATGGAAGATGAGTTTGCAAGCTATCTTTAGGATAGCTTGAGGCATGCTCTATAGCGACGTATCGTATTCAAAGCATCTTTATAGATAGGTGCATCTATAAATCCTAACTCCTTGGCATCAAACCCTACTACCCCCAGTTTTTGATGCTGCTCGTACAGTTTAACAATTTTTTTTGCTTTTTCGTACATTGCGTCACTGACTTTGTAGGTACTATTTGCTATCGCCACCTGCTGTGGAGAGATACAGCTTTTTGCATCGTATCCCAAAGAGTGTTCATATGCACACCACCGCTTAAAGGTCTCATTTTGTGTGTGATACTGATAGGTAAAGCCTACGGGTTTAACGCCGGCAACACGGCATCTGTATAAAAACTCCACAATTAAATACCGCACCATATCATTGTTATATGTTAGTAAATTATAAGGAAGATTCATAGATACCAGCAAGTCAATCATGCCCAAATAACAGGTTGTAACGCGCTTATCTATTATGAGTGAATTGAGATTATGAAATGCCTCTTTTGTCTCAATAGAAAGGTGTAATTCTATACCTTCATCAATCATTTCTAAAGCTAATGCTACATCTTGTGCAGTTTGAATCTTAGGAACTCTAATTGCATCAGGCTTGAATGCGTTTAGTGATTTTATCTCCTCTATGCCACCTTCATCTAATGGATTTACACGTACTACCACAGCGTAACGAGAATCGACAGAAGGAAGGATAATTTGGGATAAAAGTAATGCAAAAGGTTTTTGCTCATGACTCACGCCGTCTTCTAAGTTTAGCATAATACAATCGCACTCAAGTTGGTTTATTTTAGAAAGATGCTTAATATTATGCGCACTAAGCATTAAATAGGAATGAAAACATTGCTGAGTTGTAGGAGTTTTACAGGTATTTGAAATAAATGATTGTAACGCTTTAAAATCTTTATTTTTGACTAAATATCGCAGTTGTTCATAATCAATATCCATCATTTTTATCTTTTTTTTGGTATCGATTTAAAGGGGTGGGGGTAAAACAATGAGGGAAATCCCTCAACTGTTTTACACTAACTCTATGATAGCCATAGGAGCAGCGTCACCTCTTCTTTGTCTTGTTTTAATAATTCTAGTATATCCACCGTTTCTCTCAACATACTGTGGAGCAACCTCTTCTACTAATTTGCTTGCCATCTCTTTGTCTTGTAGTGCTGCAAACGCTGCTCTATGTGCATTCATGTCACCTTTGCCGGCTTTTGTGATAAGTTTTTCTGCGTATCCTCGCAACTCTTTAGCTTTTGCTAATGTAGTTTCGATTCTACCGTACTTTATCAAAGATATTGTCAAGTTTTTCAGCAGTGCTGCTCTATGTTGTGATTTACGATTTAGTTTTCTATAACCGTGCTTGTGTCTCACTGTAAATCCTTTATCAGTTTAATTGTTCTAGTCTTTTGACTAATGTTTTTCGTATATTTTCATCAAGTCTCTCATCTACAGGATACCCGATATCTTCTAATCTCGCTTTGATCTCATCTAACGATTTTTTACCGAGATTTTTTACATCTTTAAGCTCCGCTTCATTCATCATCACAAGCTCACCGATATATTTTATCTCTGCTTTGTCTAAACAGTTAAAGCTTCTTACCGTAAGATCAAGCTCATCTAAAGGTTTAGCTAAAAAGTCGATAACTTTTTCATCTACCTCTGCATCATTTTTCGCTTTTGAAATATCTACATCCAGTACATTTGCAAACACACTCATCTGCTTATGCATCACCTCTAAGGCGTTAGCAACAGCTTGTGTAGGATCGATCTGTCCATCTGTTTGAATTTCAAAAACGATCTTTTCATAATTTGGATTATCCTCTACAAGCATATTCTCAATCTTATAGTTTGCTCTTTTTACCGGAGTAAAAAATGCATCCATCGGGATATAATCTTTAAGCGACTCATCACGGATATCTTCACTCGGTACATATCCCATACCTTTGTGAACTTTGACACTAAAGTTTAGCTGCCCGTCTTCATTAAGGCTTGCTAAAAAGTGCTCCGGATTTACCACTTCAACTGATTCATTTTCTAAATCGCTCCCGCAAATCTCTCTTTGACCGTTAAAACTATACTCTAAAAGTGCAGAGTCGCTTCCGTCTTTAAGTTTAAATCTTACATTTTTTAAGTTGAGCATAAATACTGCAATATCTTCGTGCATCCCACGAATTGTATCAAACTCGTGCGTTGCACCTTCAATTTTAACTGCAGTTGCCGCATACCCGACACTACTTCCAAGAATTAATCTTCGAAGAGGGTGTGCAACCGTTACGCCGTAACCGGCTTCAAACGGATATGCTTCGACGATAGCTCTGTTGCTACCGTCTTCTTTTATGTCAACTTCCGTCGGTATATACGGTGATGTTTTAATTGCTTTCATTGGGTTTCACCTTTTAATTTAGAGATTATTTAGAGTAAAGTTCTACGATCAATCTTTCTTCTACCGGAATTGAGATCTCTTCTCTTTCCGGTATCCTTGTAAAAATACCGAATACTTTATCTTTATCAACATCTACCCAGTCTGCAATACCGGTTTGCGCTGTTAACTCCATCGCTCTAACAACCTGTGGATTACTCTTACTTTTCTCTTTAATCTCCACTTTTTGTCCGGGTTTTACTCTATATGAAGGAATATCAACTCTTTTTCCATCTACTAGTACATGTCCGTGAGTCGTCATCTGTCTTGCAAAATTTCTCGTTGATGCAAATCCCATTCTGTATACAACATTATCAAGTCTTCGCTCAAGGAGTTGGATCATGATGTTACCGGTATTACCCTCGTTTGCTGCAGCTTCTTTGTATGCACGAACCATCTGTTTTTCACTGATTCCATACATATACTTTGCTTTTTGCTTTTCACGCAGCTGTAATCCGTAATCACTAATTTTTGTACGTCTTTGTCCGTGTTGTCCGGGAGCATAAGGTCTTTTTTCAAGAGCGCCTTTTCCAGCTAATCTTCTCTCACCCTTTAAACCTAGATCAACACCAAGTCTTCTTTCTATTTTTTCTACCGGTCCTCTATATCTAGCCATTTAAAATCCTTATACTCTTCTTCGTTTTGGAGGTCTACAACCATTGTGTGGTAGCGGCGTGATATCTTTTAAGAAGGTAACTCTAATTCCCTCAATCGCTCCTACTGCTTTAACTGCAGTTTCTCTACCCGATCCCGGTCCTTGAACTTTAATTCCAACCTCTTTAATTCCGTTTTCCATAGCTTTGCTCATACAATCTTCTACCGCTTCTTGCGCTGCAAAAGGTGTTGATTTTTTGCTACCTTTAAACCCTAGCTGTCCCGCACTACTCCATGCAATCACATTTCCGGCATTGTCGGTAACAGTTATTACGGTATTGTTAAATGTTGCTGCAACATAAACAACACCCTGAGCTATATTCTTTTTAACTCTTTTTTTTGTTTTTCTCGCCTTAGCCATCTAAAACCTTTTATAATCTTTGTTTTTATATATGAGAATTTAGTCACCCAAATCCGTACTGTCTACAAATTATGCCGAACCAACGGTTTTTTTCTTACCTTTTCGAGTTCTTGCATTTGTTTTTGTTTTTTGACCTCTTACAGGAAGACCTCTTCTGTGTCTTAACCCTCTATAGTTACCTAGAGCCATCAAAGCTTTGATATCCATCGCTACTTTTTTTCTCATGTCACCTTCAACCATATAACTGTCTTGGATCTCATTTCTGATTGATGCAACATCACTTTCACTCAGTTCATGAACTCGTTTGTTGTAATCAATTCCCGTAGCGTCAAGAATCTTTCTAGAAGTCGTCAGACCTATACCATAGATATAAGTCAATGCATACTCAACTCTTTTTTTCTTTGGTAAATCTACACCAGCTATCCTAGCCATTTCTATCCTTGTCTTTGTTTATGTTTAGGGTTTTTACAGATTACTCTTACAATCCCTTTTCGTTTGATCACTTTACAGTCATCACACATCTTCTTTACTGAAGCTCTAACTTTCATCGTACTCTCCCTTTTACACGGCTTTACCGCATAGCATAATTAACACCTCGACCCGAAGGTTATCTGAGACTTTATCAAACCAATTTTTTAATAACCGGTGTTAAATTATTAAAAAACTCTTCTCATAGCTTTATCGGGAAGGCGAATTATACCCTCTTTTAGCTTAAATTTTATTGAATTTAAGCAAGTAGATAGATCTTATCTTTCTACTTATATCGGAAGGTAATTCGCCCCTTATCCAAACTATATGGAGTCAACTCAATTTTAACCGTGTCAGCAGGTAAGATCTTGATATAGTTCATTCTCATCTTACCTGAAAGGTGTGCTAAAATAGTATGACCATTTTCAAGCTTCACCTTAAACATCGCATTTGGTAATGCTTCTATTACTTCACCATCTATCTCAATTACATCATCTTTTGCCATCATCTACCTCTGATAATATTTTTGCTTTATTATCTACTACTGCTACCGTATGCTCGTAATGACTGGTATTTAAACCGTCTTCACTCACAACAGACCACTCATCTTCCAAAATCTTTGGAGTACCTAACTTTTGACAAATCATCGGCTCTAGACAAAATACCATTCCATTTTTTATTTTTGGACCGCTTTTGGGTGTTCCGTGCTCTAAATAGTTGGGTATTTCAGGTTCTTCATGGGGTTTTTGTCCGATACCGTGGCCACAAAAGCCTGTTAAAGGGATAAACCCTTGCGAATTGATAAATCGTTCTATCTCCACACTTAACTCTTTAAATCTAAGTCCGGGTTTGATAAAATCTATCGCGTGATAGAGTGTATCTTTTGCACAATTGATCAATGCTTCATTTTCTTTAGAGATCGTTCCAACACCGATAGTGACTGCAGCATCCCCAAACCAACCATCTAGATTAGTTCCAATATCTAAACCTATAATGTCACCGTCTTTTAGTTGATAATCTGTAGGAATACCGTGTATCACAACGCTGTTTACAGAGGTGCATACAGACCCGCTAAAGCCGTATAACCCCTTAAACGACGGAGTAGCACCGAAAGATCGGATAAACTCTTCTCCCTGTTTATCGATCTGTTTTAGTGTCATACCCGGTTGTATAATCTCTTTTAAGTAGTTAAGTGTTTTTCCAACGATCTGATTTGCCGCATAAAGTTTCTCTATCTCATCTTTTTTCTTTAATGAAATAGCCATTATAAACCAACCGATCCCATAGTTTCATATTTTTTCATATACATTTGGGCTTCTACTTTTCGCATGGTATCAAGCGCAACCTGTACGACAATAAGTACTGCCGTTCCTCCAAAATAAAAAGGAACACCCATACCTTTTACTAAAATCCAAGGTAAAGTTGAAATGATCGCTAAATAGATAGCTCCAAAAAGTGTCAATCTACTCGCAACCTGCTCGATAAACTTCGTCGTTGTATCACCGGTTCGAATACCGGGAATAAAACCACCCTGCTTTTTGAGATTAGTTGCAATATCTTTTGGGCTAAATACGATTGACGCATAAAAGTATGCAAAAAAGATAACAAATACAAACATCAACACATTAAAGAAATATCCGTTTGGATTTAACCAGTCTGCAATAACTTTAATCATCTCATTATCGCTTGCTTGTAATACCGTCATTGGAAACATCAAGATAGCACTAGCAAATATCGGTGGAATAACTCCGGCTAAGTTGACCTTAATAGGTACATAGTTCATTACACGTTTATTTTGATTATCCATCATCGCTTTTTTCTGATAGCTGACGGGGATTCTTCTTTCACCTAGTTCAACATAGATAATAGCTCCGATAGTAAGCAAAATAACGGCAACAATCCCAATTAGTGTAAGGAATCCGATCTCTCCACTATTAAGCAATGAAACACTTCCGCCGATAGCACTTGGAATTCCCGAAACAATACCTGCAAAGATAATTAAACTAATACCGTTTCCGATACCTTTTTGCGTAATCTGTTCCCCGATCCACATCAAAAGCATTGTACCTGCAGTCATCGATACAACCGATAACAGTACAAACATTGTGGGGTCTATCATAATCGCCGGTTGCCCTGATGAGCCCGTGAGTGTACGTAGTCCTACCGATACACCGATAGCCTGCACAACTGTAATTACAATAGTAGCATACCGAACGATCTGCATATATTTTTGCATCCCGTCACGCTCTTTTTTCATCTGTCCAAGCGCGGGAAATGTAGCAGATAAAAGTTCCATAATAATAGCTGCGGTAATGTAGGGCATAATACCTAAAGAGATGATACTCAACCTCTCTACGGCATTTCCACTAAACATGTTAGCTAAGCCCAATGCATTATCGGCATTACTATCAAAAAAGTCTTTAATGACACTTACATCTACCCCAGGTACCGGCACATAGGCTAGTACTCTGTAAGCAAAAATAAATCCTAATGTAATTAAGATCTTCGTTGTAAGTGAACTATTCATTATTTTTGTCCGCTTGTTACGATGTTGTCATCTTTGATTTTTGAAGCTAAATCTTTTGCTCCCTCACCGATAAGCTTGATCTTACTAAAGCTACCTTTAATGTTATGTACAGACTTGATCGATTCTACCGTAATCTCATCTAGTTCACAAATAGCTTTATGTTTCATTACATTGATAGTATAAGGTTTTACACGCTTAGAAGTAAATCCTACTTTAGGCAATCTTTTTTGGATTGGCTGCTGTCCACCCTCAAATCCTATCTTTTCTTTGTAACCTGATCTTGCTTTTTGACCTTTGTGTCCTCTAGTGGAAGTTTTACCCATTCCACTTCCCTGACCTCGACCTACTCTTTTTTTTGCGTGAGTCGATCCGGGTGCAGGCTGTAAATTGTGTAGTGACATTTCCTACCCCTTTAATCTTGTTAAAGCTTCATATGTCGCTCTAACTAAATTGTTTGGATTGTTTGAACCTAAAGATTTTGTCAAGATATCTTTTACCCCTGAAAGTTCGATTACCGGTCTTGCAGCACCACCTGCAATCACACCCGTACCTTCACTAGCAGGTTTCATCATGATCTTACTTGAACAAAACTTATGCTCGATATGGTGAGCAATCGTTGTGCCTTTTAGGTTAACTTTTGTTAAGTTTTTATACGCCTCATCCGTAGCTTTTCTCATAGCATCGGGAACCTCTTTTGCTTTTCCCGTACCAAAGCCTACAGTTCCGTTTTTATCGCCCACAACTACTAAAGCCGTAAATCGGAAGTTTCTACCACCTTTTACAACCTTAACAACACGGCCGATATCAACTACAACTTCTTCAAAATCTTCTCGATTGATATTTTCCATCAACTTCCCTTTATAGCTTAATGCCGTTGTCTCTTAAAGCATCGGCAAATGCTTTAATAACACCATGATACAAGTATCCGCTTCTATCATATACAGCTTCAGTTACATCTTTAGCTTTCAATGCATCAGCAAATGCTTTTGCACTCTCTTGTACGCCTGCAACAGTGTTTTTGTTACCCTCTTTTGCACCGTTAACTGCCGCAATAGTAACTCCGTTTACGTCATCAATGGCTTGAGCCGTAAAGTTTTTATTAGATCTGTAAACAGTAACTCTTGGCTTGCTTGCAGTTCCGTAGATTTTTTTTCTTACTCTAGCTTTTCTTCTTGCTTTTTTCAGTGTTCGTGTTTTTTGAATCGCGCTATTCATCATCTACTCCTAACTACCTGCCGCTTTACCGGCTTTTCTAATAATAACTTCATCAGCGTATTTTACACCTTTACCTTTGTAAGGCTCCGGTGGTCTAAACTCTCTGATTTCAGCTGCTACTTGACCGACTTGCTGCTTGCTGTGACCTTTTACGGTAATTGTGTTTTTTTCTACAGCGATCTCAATGTGTTGAGGAATCTCATAATTGATATCGTGTGAAAATCCAAGTTGGAGGTTTAAAACATCTCCTTTTACCTGCGCTCTATAACCGACACCGGTAAATTCTAATGTTTTTGTAAACCCTTTATCAAGCCCCTCAATAATATTATTAAAAAGTGCTCTATAGGTTCCCCAATACGCTCTTGATTGCTTTTCGTCACTTTTGAGTCCAAAAGTCACTACATTGTCAGCAACTTCGAGGTTAACTCTTCCATGTGTTTCTAACTCTTCAGAAATTTTACCTTTTGTAACGATGAGCTTTGTTCCCTCAACCTTACAATCGATTCCCTTTGCTATTGCTACAGGTCTTTTACCAATTCTTGACATACTCTAATCCTTACCAAATACTACAAAGTACTTCGCCGCCTACATTGTTTTTGTAAGCTTCGTCATTGGCCATAACACCTTTTGATGTTGAGATAATGTAAGAACCGTATCCATTTTTAAAAGATTTTACCTCTGTTGCACCCTTGTAAACTCTTCTACCGGGCTTAGAGACTCTCTTAAGTTCTGTAATAAGGCTTCTTCCATTATCATCATACTTAAGTGTTGCAGCAATCGTTTTGATGTTGCCGTTTTCTTTGATTTTGTATGTTTCAAGGTATCCCTTGTCAACTAAAATCTTTACAATAGACTCAACCGTATTTGAAAACATCAAATCCTGAGTATCTATTCTTCTATTTGCCGCATTTTTTATTCTAGCTAGTGAATCAGCTACTACATCTGTCATCATATCCTATACTCCTTACCAGCTAGCTTTACGCATACCGGGAATTTTTCCCTCGTTTGCCATTTTTCGTAAGCAAATTCTGCAAAGACCAAAATCCTTATAAACCGAATGTGGTCTTCCACAAATATTACATCTTGTATATTCTCTTGTTGAGAATTTGGCTGTTCTTTTTGCTTTTGCAATCATAGATTTTTTTGCCATCTATCTTCCTTTTGCAAATGGTAGTCCAAGCATCTCTAAAAGTGTATAAGATTCTTTATCACTTTCAGTACTTGTAACTATTGTTATATTCATCCCGTGTGTAACGATAACATCATCATACACAACTTCAGGAAACATCAACTGCTCATCAAGACCAAAGCTGTAGTTTCCACGTCCGTCAAACCCTTTTGCAGATACTCCTCTAAAGTCTTTCACTCTAGGAAGTGCGATTGAGATCAGTTTTTCTAAGAAGTTATACATATTTGCGCCTCTTAGCGTCACTTTAATACCACTTGGCATTCCCTCTCTCGCTTTAAATCCGGCGATACTCTTCTTTGCTTCAGTTACCATCGCTTTTTGACCGCTGATCAAACTGATAGTATCTGTGATGCTTTGAAGAATTTTTTTATCCTGTCCGTCTTTACCTACACCGACACTAATGATCACTTTTTCAACTCTTGGCGTACGCATAGCATTTTTAATTTCGCACTTTTCTTGAAGCGTAGGAATCATATCGTTATATTTTTGTCTTAAACTCATAACTATGCCTCTACTTTCTTAACATTTGATACGTCAATTGGCATCTCTTGCATCACATGTCCGCCATCAGGGTTTTTCTCTGTAGGCTTAACACTCTTTTTCACCACTTTGCAATCTTTTACTAAAACCGCATTTTTCTTAGGCAATACTTTGAGTACTTCACCCTCTTTACCCTTGTCATCTCCGGCGATAACCATTACCGTATCGCCCTTTTTGATTTTTAACTTTGTCATTATAAAACCTCCGGAGCAAGTGAAACAATCTTCATGAAGTTAGCATATCTAACCTCTCTAGCTACAGGACCAAAAATCCGTGTACCGATTGGATCTCTCTTACCATCAAGAATAACGGCAGCATTGTCATCAAATCGGATGATTGAACCGTTTTCTCTTTGAACCTCTTTGTGTGTTCTTACAACTACTGCTTTAACAACCTGACCTTTTTTTACTTTTCCATCAGGTAGTGCTTTTTTAACAGAAGCAACAATCACATCACCAACTGATGCGTATCGTCTTTTAGATCCACCTAAAACTTTGATACACATAATCTCTTTTGCACCGCTATTGTCAGCTACGTTTAATCTTGTAAAACTCTGAATCATTTTCCCTCTCCTGATTCAACAATTTCAACAAGTCTGTAAGACTTTGTTTTTGATAGCGGTCTACACTCAATAGCCGTTACTACATCACCAATATTTGCTGATGAACTCTCATCATGCACAAGATACTTTTTAAATCTTTTTACAGTTTTATGGTATCTTGGATGCAAAACCTTTCTTTCAACCAAAACTGTAGCAGTTTTCTCTCCTGCTTTTTTTACAACAGTTCCCTGAATTTGTCTTTTTGGCATCGTTATACCCTTTTTAGTTTGCTTTAGATGCAGCAGTCAATGCTGTGCGAATCTTAGCAATATCTTTTCTTGTTTTTCTTATTTCACTACTATCTTGAAGCTGCATTGTTTTCAATTTCGCTCTTAGTGTGAAAAGCTCTAGCTTTTTCTCTTTTAGTAACTTTGTTAAATCCTCAAGACTTTTGTCTGCAATCTCAGTATACTTCATGTCTATCCTCGTTACTCACAATTTTTGCTTTAAAAGGCAATTTATGAATAGCCAAAGTTAACGCTTCTTTTGCTCTAGCCGTGTCAACACCCGCTACTTCATAAATAATTCTTCCGGGCTTGATATTCATTACCCACTCTTCAACAGAACCTTTACCTTTACCCATTCTTGTTTCAAGAGGCTTTTTAGTAAGTGGCTTATCAGGAAATACTCGTAACCAAGATTTTCCCTCTCTGTTTAACTTTCTTGTCATCGCAATCCTAGCAGCTTCGATCTGTCTAGAGTTAATTCGTCCTGAAGTAACCGCTTTGATACCGATAGTACCAAACTCAAGCTGGTTTCCTCTAAAGGCTTTTCCTCTATTTCGACCCTTCATCTGCTTTCTATATTTAGTTCTTTTTGGCATCAACATGATTAGTTACCTCTTCTTTTGCTAGGTTTTCTTCTCTTGCTCTCAGCTGGCTCACTTTGGATACCTTTTTGCAATACCTCACCCTTAAAGATCCATACTTTGATACCGATGATTCCATAGGTTGTTTGTGCTTCAGCATATCCGTAGTCAAGCTTCGCTCTTAAAGTTTGCAGAGGTACACGTCCCTCTCTATACCATTCAGTTCTCGCCATATCAGCTCCGCCGAGTCTTCCGGCAACAGATACTTTAATCCCCTTAGCACCGCTTTTCATCGCCCCTTGAATAACTTTTTTCATCGCACGTCTAAATGCAACACGTCTTTCAAGTGAGATCGCAACATTTTCTGCTGCAAGTTGTGCCGAAGCTTGAGGTCTTTTTTCCTCTTTAATATTTAGAGAAACATCTTTTTGAACTAACTTTTGCAATCTGTTTTTCAACTTCTCTATATCTGCACCTTTTTTACCGATAATGATACCCGGTCTTGCAGATACGATAGAAACTCTTAACTTCTTTGCCGTTCTCTCAATGATGATCGAACTAACACCTGCATAGTAAAGCTCTTTTTTCAAAAACTTTCTAATCTTATCGTCTTCGGCTATAAATTCAGGAGTTCTTTCTTTACTTGGAAACCATCTTGATTCCCAGTTTCTGTTGATTCCTAATCTTATACCTATTGGATTAACTTTTTGTCCCATTAAGTTTCCTTAAATCTTTTCAACAATCACATTTACATGTGAAGTCGGTTTTAGAATTTTGCTAGCTCTACCTCTTGCTCGTGGTCTAAATCTTTTTAGAGTCGGACCCTTATCGATCGTACAAGAAGCTACCGTTACCTCTTCAGGCTCAAAATCACCGTTTGCAACAGCAGAAGCTAAAACTTTTGAAATAACTTTTGCCGCTTTATTTGGCATGAACTCTAAAGTAGCAAGTGCAAGTTCCGCGTTCATACCCTGAATCTCTCTTGCAACCAATCTTGCTTTTGTAGGTGATAGTCTTATAAATTTTAGTGTTGCTTTACTCATAGTCTACCCCTAACCTTTCTTTTGTACAGTACCCTTGTGGCCTTTAAATGTTCTAGAAGGTGCAAATTCTCCTAGTTTATAGCCAACATGGTTTTCTGTTACGTATACAGGTACAAAATCTCTTCCGTTATGTACATTTAAAGTCAAACCAATCATATCCGGTAAAATTACCGATCTTCTTGACCAAGTTTTAATTGGTTTTTTTGACTTCTCCTCTTTTGCTTTTGTCACTTTTTTAATCAAGTGGTCATCTACGAATGGACCTTTTTTTACTGATCTAGCCATCGCTTACCTCTTTCTATTTTTTCTTCTAGAGATAATCAATTTATCACTAGCTTTTTTCTTTCGAGTTTTGAAACCTTTAGTAGGCATACCCCAAGGCGTAACCGGATGTCGTCCAGAGTTTTTCTTCCCTTCACCACCACCGTGCGGGTGATCGATCGGGTTCATCGCACTACCTCTTGTTTGCGGTCTGATCCCTTTGTGTCTGCTTCGTCCGGCTTTTCCACCGACGATGTTAGCAAACTCTGAGTTTCCTACCGTACCGACTGTTGCCATACACTCACCTAAAACATATCTCATCTCACCGCTTGGTAATCGTACAGATACGTATTTGCTATCTCTACCTGCAATCTGAGCATATCCACCGGCACTTCGTACAAGCTGTCCGCCTTTTCCGGGCTTCATCTCAACATTATGAACAATTGTCCCTACCGGAATGCTTTTGATCTTCATCGCATTACCCGTAACAATATCAAGTCCACTCTCTGCTGCTTCTACAGTATCGCCTACTTTAAGACCTTGCGGCTGGATGATATATCTTTTATCTCCATCAGCGTAGTGAAGTAAGCAGATTCTACAGTTTCTATATGGATCGTACTCGATAGTTGCAACCGTAGCAGGAACATTAAACTTGTTTCTTTTAAAATCTATAATTCTATAGAGTTTTTTAGCACCACCCTCTTTGTGTCTTGAGGTGATTCTACCGTTATTATTTCTACCTGAAGTTACAGGCAGTTTCTTTAGCAACTTTCTAACCGTAGGCTTTGAAGTAATATCACTACTATCTACGTTTGTGATATATCTTCGACCCGGTGAAGTTGGTTTGTAATGTTTAATCGCCATTATCTATCCTTATACCGCCAAGCTTTCAATGTTCGCATCTGCTGGTAATTTCACGTAAAACTTTTTAAAGTCTACTCTTTTACCCTCTTTACCTCTAAATCTCTTAACCTTACCCTTTTGTCTAAGAGCATTCACCCTTACAGGTTTTATATCGAAGTACTCTTTAAAAACCTGCTTTAAGCTGTTTTTTGTCATCTTAGGACTAGTTTGTACAACGATTACACCATCTTCTTGAAGATTGAGTGTTTTTTCCGTGTAAAGGATCGATTTTATATCTGTAATATCTGCCATCTTAGCCCTCGTTTGTTAATTTTTCCCAAACAGCTTTTTCTAATACAATAGATGTATAAGCTGCCGCTAAATAAGCATTTAGTTCATTTGGCTCAATAAGATATGCATCTTTTAAGTTTCTAAATGCCAAGTATGTTTTATCGTCAATCAACTCTTTAACAATCAAAGCATCTTTTACATTCAGCGTGTTTAGCATAGCTGATGCTTCTTTTGTTTTACCGCTTTCTACAGCGCAAGTATCAACAACAAAAAGTTTCCCGTTTGCCGCTTTTTCAGCAACTGCCGCTTTAAGTGCAAGCTTTTTTTGCTTTTTATTTACTTTTTGCTCGTAGTTTCTGTTTGCTTTTGGTCCAAAAATAACGCCACCGCCGACAAATAGAGGAGATCTTGTACTTCCTGCTCTTGCTCGTCCGCCGCCTTTTTGCGCCCATGGCTTCTTACCGCCACCGCTTACTTCGCTTCGCGTTTTTGCACTAGCAGTATTTGCTCTTACACCTGAAGCATATGCTTTTGCATACAGATATAAGTTATGCGGATGCACATTCGCAAAGCTTTCAGGAAGCGCCAATTCGCCGCTATTTTCTAGCTTTTCGTTTAATACTATTGCTTTCATTTCACAACCTTTACTACACCCATAGCACCGTTTGCACCGGGGATTGAACCTTTTACAACGATAACACCGTTTTCAGTATCAAATGAGATAACCTCATTTTTTACGGTATTGATCTTGTTTCCGTATTGACCGGGCATCTTTTTACCCGGCATTACACGTCCGGGGAACTCCGCCATACCGATTGAACCCACTCTTCTGTGGAATCTCGAACCGTGACTAGCCGGACCACCTGCGAAACCGTGTCTTTTAATAACACCGCTAAAACCTCTACCTTTAGAGTTAAACGATGTTTTGATCGTTTTTGCTTCGCTTAGTGCTGCAGTATCTAAATCACCTGCTTCACTGTTACTTACCTTTAGAGTTTTGAATCTATTATAATTCTTGTCTAAATTGTACTTCTTTTGTTGTCCCTCAATCGCTTTGTTTGTTTTTTTACCGCTTTGGTACGCAACAAGCGCGCTACCGTCTTCGTTAACTTCACAAACTTTCACGTCTTTGAGCTTCAAAAGAGTGACAGGAACACTCGGTACCGCAACCGTTCTACTCATACCGATCTTTTCAACTAAAAATTCCATTTACCACTCCTTACTTGTCTAAAGATCTAACTTCTACATCAACTTCGGGAGCTAGGTCTAACTTCATAAGTGAGTCAACCGTATCCGGTGTTGCAGAAACTATATCTATAAGTCTTCCATGAACTCTGATCTCGAACTGTTCACGTGCGTCTTTGTTTACGTGAGGAGATCGTAACACTGTGTATCTCTTCTTTTTCGTAGGCATAGGGATTGGACCCTTAATCTCAGCACCTGTTCTTTTTGCTGCATCCATAATAGATGAAACAGAACGGTCTAAGACACGATGATCATAAGCTTGAAGCTTAAGTCTGATTTTTTCCATAAATTTTCCTTGTAAAGAACTCGTCAGTCTTGCCTGACATATAATCAGGAACCGAAATTATACTGCAACCTCTCTTGTTTTTCAACCCTTTTTAGGGTAAAATTCAAAATATATTTCCTTCTAAAAAGGATAACGATGAAATATTTAGAGTTTTTTTATGAAAATCCGCCCCAAATCAAAAACTTTCTTCCTCGAAAAAAAGTGCTTAGCAAACACAACACCCTTTTATATGGACCTTCTCAAGGGGGAAAGAGTTATCTATGTTTAGACTATCTACACCAAAGCGACAAAAATTTTCTCTATCTCGATCTTGGGGATATTCGTGTTACAAATTTTCACATCGGCTTGCTCTGTGCTTTTGTAAAAGAAAACAATATTGAAATTTTAGCCCTAGACAACTATAACCCAAGCTTTAACCTGCCTGAGCTTTCTATTCAAATTATACTTATTGCAAGACAAAAAATTATGCTTGAGGGGTTTGTCTATACCAAACTATACTCTTTTGATTTTGAAGAGTTTCTCTCCACTACACAAAAAACAACCACGCAAAGTTTTAATCTCTACCTTAAAAACGGCGCTTTAGATAGAGGGGTACAAACTCTTATTAAAGCATCCTTAGATGAAAACATTGTAAGACTGCTTAGTTTTTTGTGCACTCAATGCAGTAAACCCTTGAGTGTAAATCAGGTCTATCTGCAATTTAAAAAAGAGCACAAAGTCTCTAAAGATTGGCTATACCGCACCATTGATTGGCTTGTTGCAAATAACTACATCTATTTTATAGCCAAAACAAAAGCGCCAAAGGCACAAAAAAAGCTCTTTGTCCATCACCAGCCCTTTCTCAATGCCCTGACGCTCAATACAGGTTTTATCGCGCTTTTTCAAAATCTCGTGGTCAATGAACTTGTCAAAAAAGGCTTCTGCCCAAGCTACTACGAACTTACTAGTTACCTCATCGGCAGCAAACTGATCAAAGTTGACCCCTTTGCCGGCGAAGAAGCGATCTGGGTCAAGATACAAAAAAACTTCGGCGAGTACAAAAAACTAGGCGTCACCTCTATTACTATCATTACCGTAAGCAGCAGTTTTGAGTTTGAGATAGAAAATGTAAAATGCGAAGCGATGCCCTTTTATGAGTGGGCAGTCCTTGATGAGTTTTAAACTCATGGTATAATCTTTTTATACAAAGGAGTCAAACTGATGAAACTGCTACTGAGTGCATTATTATCGATCACATTTTTATTTGGAGAAGAAACAATGAGTATTTATGATATAGAGGTCAAAAGTATAAGCGGCGAAGAGTTTACGATGGCAAAGTATAAAGACAAAGTGATGCTTATTGTCAATGTTGCAAGCAAGTGCGGCTTTACGAGTCAGTATGAAGGGTTGCAAAAGTTGCATCAAAAATATGCCCGACAAGGATTAGCGATACTAGGCTTTCCCTGCAATCAATTTCTATCCCAAGAACCGGGCACCGAAGAAGAGATTGAAGAGTTTTGTTCGATCAATTTTGGCGTATCGTTTGACCTCTTTAGCAAAATTGATGTCAACGGAGAAAACACCCATCCGCTCTATAAACACCTCAAAGAAAACTCCAAAGGATTGCTAGGCAGTGAAGCCATTAAGTGGAATTTTACAAAGTTTTTAGTCGATAAAGAGGGCAACATACTCAAAAGATACGCCCCAAGCACCAAACCAAGCGAAATTGAAGAAGATATTTTAAAACTGTTGTGAGTGAAATTTTTAATCTATTGAGTGAAATTTCTCAAGATTCAAAAGATGAATTTTAACATTTAAGAATAAAATCTTTCTTAATGTGGTTGTATTGCTATATTCAGGGTCTGTGCAGTGAAACCGACCTGTTTCGAAAGCTCAGCATGACAGAGGGCGGCACAACATCAAACGGTACAGTCGCGTCATCATGGGCGTGATT